>NZ_CAOKTW010000008.1:0-226195 GCF_948472335.1 Streptococcus bouchesdurhonensis
TGGTACAGTAAACAAAATGTACGATGAAGTTGTTGCACTTGGTTTACCAACATCATCTAAAGATGACATGAAAGCAGAAGCTGCGAAACAAGGGAACTGGTTCCAACGTGCTATCCGTACTTTCGGTGACGTTTTCGTTCCAATCATCCCAGTTATCGTAGCGACAGGTCTCTTCATGGGTGTGCGTGGTCTTTTCATTGCTCTTGAAATGCCACTTCCAGGAGACTTTGCAACTTACACACAAATCTTGACAGATACAGCCTTCATCATCTTGCCAGGTTTGGTTGTTTGGTCAACCTTCCGTGTATTCGGTGGTAACCCTGCCGTTGGTATCGTTCTTGGTATGATGCTTGTTTCTGGCTCACTTCCAAACGCTTGGGCAGTTGCTCAAGGTGGTGAAGTAACAGCTATGAACTTCTTTGGTTTCATCCCTGTTGTTGGTTTGCAAGGTTCCGTTCTTCCAGCCTTCATCATCGGGGTTGTCGGAGCTAAATTTGAAAAAGCTGTCCGCAAGGTCGTTCCAGATGTCATTGACCTTTTGGTAACACCATTCGTGACACTTTTGGTTATGTCTATCCTTGGACTATTTGTCATCGGACCAGTCTTTCACGTTGTTGAAAACTACATCCTTATCGCGACAAAAGCGATCCTTAGTATGCCATTTGGTCTTGGTGGTTTCTTGATTGGTGGGGTTCACCAATTGATCGTCGTGTCAGGTGTGCACCATATCTTCAACTTGCTTGAAGTTCAATTGCTTGCTGCTGACCATGCTAACCCATTCAACGCTATCATCACTGCTGCTATGACAGCTCAAGGTGCTGCAACTGTTGCGGTTGGTGTTAAAACTAAAAATCTAAAACTAAAAACACTTGCTTTCCCAGCTGCTCTTTCTGCCTTCCTCGGTATTACAGAGCCTGCTATCTTCGGGGTGAACTTGCGCTTCCGTAAACCATTCTTCCTCTCATTGATTGCTGGTGCAATCGGTGGTGGATTGGCTTCTATCCTTGGACTTGCTGGTAATGGTAGTGGTATCACCATCATCCCTGGTACAATGCTTTATGTTGGTAACGGACAACTTGCCCAATACCTTCTTATGGTAGCTGTATCATTTGCACTTGGTTTTGCTCTTACTTACATGTTTGGTTATGAGGATGAAAAAGAAGTTGCTACTGAAGCGGCGACAGAACGTTTGGTCCAAGAAGAAACAACTGGCAACATTCCAGCAGCTCTTCAAAATGAAACACTTGTAACTCCTATCGTCGGTGATGTTGTCGCTCTTGCTGATGTCAATGACCCAGTCTTCTCAAGTGGAGCTATGGGACAAGGTATCGCTGTGAAACCAAGTCAAGGTGTGGTTTATGCACCAGCTGATGCTGAAGTTTCAATCGCATTTCCAACAGGGCACGCTTTTGGTTTGAAAACAAGAAATGGTGCTGAAGTCTTGATCCACGTTGGTATTGACACTGTATCTATGAATGGTGAAGGTTTTGAAGCAAAAGTTGCTCAAGGTGACAAGGTTAAAGCGGGCGATGTTCTTGGAACATTTGACTCAAACAAAATCGCTGCAGCTGGACTTGATGATACAACAATGGTTATCGTTACAAATACAGCTGACTACGCTTCAGTAGCTCCAGTCGCAACAGGTTCAGTTGCGAAGGGGGATGCCGTTATTGAAGTGAAAATTTAATCAATCCTCTCTAATGTGAAAACGAACAAATGACATGTTTGTTCGTTTTTGCTTGAATGGTAAGATTTACAGAGGAAAATCTAAAAAATAGAGAAATTTAGACTTTCGAAATATGCTATAATAAAGAAAATAAAAACAAGAGGTTTATCATGACAAAATTATATGGAAGCTTGGAAGCGGGCGGTACAAAGTTTGTCTGTGCTGTCGGTGATGAAAACTTTAACGTTGTAGAAAAAACACAATTTCCAACAACAACTCCAATCGAAACAATCGATAAAACCATCGAGTTCTTCTCAAAATTCGATAATCTTGCTGGTCTTGCAGTTGGTTCATTTGGTCCCATTGATATTGATAAAAACTCAAAAACCTATGGCTTTATCACGACGACTCCAAAACCAAACTGGGCAAATGTGGACTTGCTTGGTGCCCTTCGTCGCGCCCTAAACGTGCCAATGTACTTCACAACAGACGTAAACAGCTCTGCCTATGGTGAAGTGGTTGCCCGTAACAATGCTGGTGGTCGTATCGAAAACTTGGTTTACTACACAATCGGTACAGGTATCGGTGCAGGTGTCATCCAACGTGGTGAGTTTATCGGCGGTGTGGGTCACCCTGAAATGGGTCATTACTATGTGGCTAGACACCCAATGGATATTGAAAAAGAGTTTAAGGGCGTTTGTCCTTTCCATAAGGGATGTTTGGAAGGCTATGCAGCTGGTCCAAGTTTGGAAGCTCGTACAGGTGTTCGTGGGGAAAATATTGAACTCAACAACCCTGTTTGGGATGTTCAAGCCTACTATATCGCTCAAGCTGCGGTTAATGCGACAGTGACTTTCCGCCCAGACGTGATTGTCTTTGGCGGAGGGGTCATGGCTCAACAACACATGCTGGACCGTGTCCGTGAGAAATTTACATCTCTTCTCAATGGTTACCTACCAGTACCAGATGTGCGTGAATACATCGTGACGCCAGCAGTTGCAGGAAATGGTTCTGCTACTCTTGGAAACTTTGTACTTGCAAAAGAAGTTTCAAAATAAAACACAAAATCCGCTTGGGAAACCAAACGGATTTTTTACGTATCAAAGCATTTGCCAGAAGAAGTCGATAATATAGGTCAGACCGTAGGTATAAACCACGAGGGTAAAGGGTTTGGTCAGAATGATGATGGTCATATAGCGTTTGAAACTCATCTTGGTCAGGGCAGCTAGCATACAGAGAAAGTCAGCTGGACTAATGGGCCAAATCATCATAAAGATAAAGAAACGGTCAAAACGATTGCCCTTATCCAACCAACCGATATACTTGTCATAGGTGCGCTTGCTGACGACAGACTGGACAAAGGCAGCTCCGTAGAGGCGCACCAGATAAAAGATAATGGCACAGCCAATGACAATGCCGATATAGTTGTAGATAGTCCCGATGATGTGACCGTAGATAAAGACCCCAGCCACCGAGGTCAAGGCTCCTGGAATGATAGGGACGACCGTCTGTAAAATCTGTAAAAAGATAAAGAGAGGTGGCCCCCAGATACCTGCCTGCTGGATAAAGGCAGAGAGGGTTTCCTTGGACTGTAAAATCCCAGCCTGATAAGCCCAAATACAGAAAATCAAACTCCCAACTCCACCGACAATCGATGAGATATTGATAACTTGCTGCAGAAGGGGAGAAACAGCTTTCATTTGTTTATCCTGTGACATGTAAACTCCTCATAGATAGTATAACTCTACTATACCATATTTTGGAGGAGAAAGGGGGAATGAGTCTTTTTTGATAAGGAATAGATGGGAATACAGGCCTTCGAGACTTAGAACAGGTCTCTTTCCTAAAGTTTACATGTATTCTAACTTTAGAACAATCGTCATTCCATAAATTTAAAAGTATTTTAAGCTTCGAATAGCTTATCTGAGATAATTTTGAGGCATTCTAAGTTTCGAATAGTCATCTTCTCTAAAGTTTAGATGTATTCTGAAGCTAGAAAAGCTAAAATCTAAAAATAATAAGAGTCTCTATCTGATGGATATAATTTATGTCTAGTATGAATCCTTTGAATCGTTAGTTAATTTTAATATTAATCAGTTCTGAAATAATTACTAAATATAGTTAGATGGTGAATGAATTATTGCTAAATTTCAAGTTCAAGTTAGCAATCCAGAAGTCTTCTCTGGAGGACTTATAGTTCAAGCATTTTTTAGGATAGTTGTTCATCCACTTTTCGATGAATGCGACTTCTTTGGGAGTCGTTTTCTTAGTTCCCTTAGATAACCATCTACGAATGAGCTTGTTGTGATTTTCATTAGATCCTATAGGGGTGTGCATAATAGATATAATCCTTAGAAAACATATGGGACAAGCGGTTGAATTCCGTTCCGTCCATTAGTAGATAAAGGATTACTCCTTCTTGAAATGACAGATGAACTTGTTTCTTATAAAAAATGTTGTCAAGAAATTATTCGCTTTTTTCCAGAAGTTTTAGAGGAAGAAAACTTTATGAGGAAAAAGAACTTACTCAAATAACAATTCAGGATTAAAAATAGACAGTTGAGGAGCGGAAGGTATAAATTAAGTTTGCTACTGTATAATGGATTTATCACTAATACTCTTCGAAAATCTCTTCAAACCACGTCAGCTTCGCCTTGCCGTAGATATAGTTACTGACTTCGTCAGTTCTATCCACAACCTCAAAACAGTGTTTTGAGCTGACTTCGTCAGTTTTATCTGCAACCTCAAAGCTGTACTTTGAGCAGTCTACGGCTAGCTTCCTAGTTTGCTCTTTGATTTTTATTGAGTATAAAAGTGCTCCAGGCCATATTTTACACAGCAATAGTCTTCTAAAAATGGACAAAAAACATTGTAAAGGCTATCAAAAAGGAGTATAATGAGTGCAAGAAATTTCGGAGGTGAAAGATGCTAGAAGTAAGAAGTCTAGAGAAAAGTTTTGGATCCAAGCAAGTTTTGTTTGGTATTGACTTTCAAGCGCGACCAGGTCGTATTTTGGGACTAGTCGGAAAAAATGGTGCTGGAAAAACAACGATTTTCCATAGTATTTTAAAATTCCTAGAATATCAGGGAGAAATCGGTCTGGATGGTCAGGATATTCGTCAGGAGACCTATGCTCGGATTGGTTATCTGCCTGAAGAACGCAGTCTCATGCCTAAATTGACAGTTCTTGAACAAGTTCGCTACTTGGCGACTCTAAAAGGCATGGATGCCAAAGAAGTCAAAGAAAAACTCCCTCAATGGATGAAGAGGTTGGAAGTAAAAGGAAAGCTGACAGATAAAATCAAGAGTCTGTCAAAAGGAAATCAGCAGAAGATTCAGCTCATTATTACTCTGATTCATGAACCAGACCTGATTATCTTGGATGAGCCTTTTAGTGGATTGGACCCAGTTAATACAGAATTGCTCAAACAAGTCATTTTTCAGGAAAAAGAGCGCGGAGCAACCATTATCTTTTCTGACCATGTCATGACCAATGTTGAGGAACTTTGTGACGATATTCTGATGATCCGAGATGGCCGTGTGGTCTTGCACGGACCAGTTCAGGATGTCCGCAATCAATACGGGAAAACGCGTCTCTTTGTTTCAAGTGAACGAAGCAAGGGAGAATTGGAAAACCTTCCTCATGTCAAACAGGTGAGCTTGACCAAACAAGGTAGTTGGAAATTGATCTTGGAGGATGAGAGTGCTGGTAGAGAACTCTTCCCAATCTTGACTCAAGGGCAATATATCGCAACCTTTGACCAACAAGCGCCAACAATCGATGAAATCTTTAAACTAGAATCAGGGGTGGAAGTATGAGAAATGTGTGGGTTGTAATCAAGGAAACCTATCTTCGACATGTCAAATCGTGGAGTTTCTTCTTTATGGTGATTTCACCGTTCCTCTTTTTAGGAATCTCTGGAGGAATTGCGCAGCTCCAAGGTTCTTCTATGGCTAAAAATAATAAAGTGGCAGTAGTGACAACAGTGCCATCTGTAGCAGAAGGACTGAAGAATGTAAATGGTGTTAACTTCGACTATAAAGACGAAGCAAGTGCCAAAGAAGCAATTAAAGAAGAAAAATTAAAAGGTTATTTGACCATTGATCAAGAAGATAGTGTTCTAAAGGCAGTTTATCATGGCGAAACATCGCTTGAAAATGGAATTAAATTTGAGGTTACAGGTACACTCAATGAACTGCAAAATCAGCTTAATCGTTCAACTGCTTCCTTGTCTCAAGAGCAGGAAAAACGCTTAGCGCAGACAATTCAATTCACAGAAAAGATTGATGAAGCCAAGGAAAATAAAAAGTTTATTCAAACAATTGCAGCAGGTGCCTTAGGATTCTTTCTTTATATGATTCTGATTACCTATGCGGGTGTAACAGCTCAGGAAGTTGCCAGTGAAAAAGGCACCAAAATTATGGAAGTCGTCTTTTCTAGCATAAGGGCAAGTCACTATTTCTATGCGCGGATGATGGCTCTGTTTCTAGTGATTTTAACGCATATTGGGATCTATGTTGTAGGTGGTCTGGCTGCCGTTTTGCTCTTTAAAGATTTGCCATTCTTGGCTCAGTCTGGTATTTTGGTTCACTTGGGAGATGCTATCTCACTGAATACCTTGCTCTTTATTTTGATTAGTCTTTTCATGTACGTAGTATTGGCAGCCTTCCTAGGATCTATGGTTTCTCGTCCTGAGGACTCAGGGAAAGCCTTGTCGCCTTTGATGATTTTGATTATGGGTGGTTTTTTTGGAGTGACAGCTCTAGGTACAGCTGGAGACAATCTCCTCTTGAAGATTGGTTCATATATTCCCTTTATTTCGACCTTCTTTATGCCGTTTCGAACGATTAATGGCTATGCGGGGGAGCAGAAGCATGGATTTCACTTGCTATTACAGTGATTTTTGCGGTGGTAGCAACAGGATTTATCGGACGCATGTATGCTAGTCTCGTTCTTCAAACGGATGATTTAGGGATTTGGAAAACCTTTAAACGTGCCTTATCTTATAAATAGAAGAGCCTCGCGAAAGCGAGGTTTTTAAAGGTGAAAAGGGTGGAATCACGAACCTAATTATGTACACATTATGTAAACAGGTTGCTTGAGAACTCAATTGTATAGTGAACTGAATCTGGAATAGGATAATATTACTTCTAAAATATTCTTATAAATTGATTTGAATTCCAAAACCAGGGTGTTCAATTCTTATTTCCCATCACTTTATTTATTGATTATGATAGAACTCTTATCGGTCTGTAACAAAATTTCAATAATATAAAAACGCATCCTATCAGGACTCAACTTGATAGGATGCGTTTTTTGATTGTGAAGACTTTTCATCCAGCCTCTTTATGTGATAAAGTATCGTTAATATTCAATGAAAATCAGACTGGGAAGTTAGCGGAAGGCTCCTCGAAACATAGTTTTGAAGTTGAGGAACTGACCAAGTCAGTAACGTATACACACTAAGGATAAGCTGACGTGGTTTGAAGAGTATAAAAATCTGTTTCGTAAGCATCCAATAATAGGGTGTTTTGATAGTGTCATCATTTGGATAAGCATTATAGTATAGTGATATGAAATCAACTAAACTAAATAAGAAATATAGATTATCAAAACTCTTTGAAAAGATTGCATTAAATCTAAATAACATAGACGTCTTCAGCGTGTGCTGTCTCATCTTATGCGAAAATCTTATAAGGAGAGTATAGAAAATCTCGGTTGTAATCAACTAACTGATTGGAGAAATGTATAAATATGAGAAGTTAGACCCCCATGTCACTACCATAATGAGATTGCTCGAATTCTTTGCTTTTTATACTCAATGAAAATCAAAGAGCAAACTAGCCGCAGGCTGCTCAAAACAGTGTTTTGAGGTTGTGGATAAGACTGACGAAGTCAGTTACCTATACCTACGGCAAGGCGACGTTGACGCGGTTTGAAGAGATTTTCGAAGAGTATTAACTCAATATCAAACTAGCTACGATGGGGCTGACAAAGACATAGAGAATACCAGTGACACCGATAGCCAAACCACCCATGGCTCCTGCTACAGAGCCGTATCGGAAGGCTGTTCCTGTTCCAACTGCATGGCCTGTTCCTCCAAGGGAAAGACCAACAGCTACTGGGTCGTCAATTTTCAACCACATCAAAAGGGTTGGTCCGATGACACTGGTTAAAATCCCAGTTGCCACGACTACCACCAAGGTCACGGTCGTCAGACCTTGCAATTTTTCTGTGATTCCCACTGCCATGGCGGTTGTTACTGACTTGGGAAAGAGAGAAATGGCTAGGAAAAAGTCCATACCAAAGATTTTGGCCACAAGGGCTGTGAAAGAGGTATTGACAACTACTGCTAGCAGACTACCAAAGAGAATACTCCGAGCATGGTGCTTCATCAAATGAAAACTCTTGTAAAGCGGAATCCCCAAAGCCACTGTCGACGGGACAATCAAGTTGTTCAGATAAACCCCACCTTGGTAGTAATCTTGATAAGAAATACCCGTCACCTTAAGAAAAATAATGATAAAAATAGCCGACAAAAGCAGGGGCGTTGTCAATGGATGAGGAAAACGTCTGTAAATCAACATCCCCACTAGATAAGCTAGGATAGACAGGGCAAGCCCAAATAGGGGATTGGAAACAAATTCACTCATTTGGCATCTCCTTTCTCATAATCTCCCTCAAACCGTCGTTTGATAAACTGAACTACCAAGGCTATGAGGATAATATTGACAACTGCTGCAAAAAAGACAATCAAAACAATGGGTAGGAGATAGGGAGCAATCACATCAAACTTTTCCATGATTCCTACTGCTGGCGGCAAAAAGAGAATGGTCATATTGGCCAGCAAGAAATTCCCCACCATGTTGACATGCCTAGTTCTCAACCATTTGAATTGTAGGGATAGAAAGAGAATAATCAAGCCGATAATACTGCCTGGGATGGGCAAATGAAAGAAACTGGAAATCCCCTCTCCGATTAGAGAAATCACAAAGAGAATCATTAATTGAACATACAATTTCATCCTAAACTCCACGAAATAGACTTCTTGAATACCAGTTTACTCTTTTTTCAGAAAATTTCAAGGAAATGAACAAGGGATAATGAAAATTAAAGAACAAACTAGGAAGTCAGCTGCATGTTACTCAAAGTAAAGTGTTGGGTTTGTAGGTCAAACTGACATAGTTTGAAGCGATTTTCGAAGAATATTACTTTTCTTTGCTTAAGTGAATGACTTGGTCGTAGTTTTTTAAGTCCTCTTCTGTGTAGTGGTGAATGACTTCAATGACCGTTTGAGGTAGGGAGAAGAGCAAGTCGCTAATTTTTCTGCTATTTTCCGAGTCAAGATTGGCCTTAATCTCATCTGCTAAGATGAGTTGGCTATCATGGTAGAGGGCGCGAGCGATTTCTAGGCGTTGTTTCTCGCCACCAGACAGACTATCATTGCTGAGCGTTCGATTTTTCAAATGTTCTAAACCTGTTTTTTTGAGGATATGATTTAGCGTTTGCTTTTATCTAAAATACTTCATATAAAAATGTAAATTTTTGGGGGATATACAATTAAATGAAAATATCGTAATGACACAGATTGAAACAAAAAGCGAACAAAACAGAATTCATTGTTTCGATTCGCTTTTCGTATTATTATCTAGTTTTTTTGTAGCTCTGATAACATTTAGTCTGAGCATGTACACTAATAGCTGAAGGAATAAAATGTATACTTTAGATTATTTCCAAGCGCCATAAGTATCTACACAGTAACCACCAGGTGTATAGGTGTTGTGAAGCATCTTACCAGTTGAAGCAAGGTAATACCAAGATCCGCTATCTTTCACCCAGCCTGTTAACATAGCACCTGAGTCTTTTAGGTAATATAGTTGCTTAGTTTCAAACAAGCATGTTATAATAAAGCTATGGCATATAGTACAGATTTTAAACAGCGAGCATTAGATTACATCAAAGAGGGGCACAGCCATGTCGAGGCAGCCAAGGTTTTTGATGTTGGCGTCAGAACTCTCTTCACGTGGGAAAAGAACTTACGTGAACAAGGACACTTAGAGAGGAAAAAGCGAGTCGTCAAAAACCGAAAGATTCCTTTAGAGGAATTGAAATCCTTTGTAGAGGCTCATCCAGATGCTTTTTTACGGGAAATTGCGGCACATTTTAATTGTGCTGTTCCTTCAGTATGGGCAGCTTTAAAGAAGATGAAGGTCACTTCAAAAAAAGATGACGAGCTTTAAGGAAGAAGACCCAGAGAAAGTATCTGAGTTTCTTGATATTTTGGATAACCTAAACGATTTACCAATCGTATATATTGATGAAACAGGAATCGACCGCTATCTCTATCGTCCTTATGCAGGGGCTCCTAGAGGGGAGAAAGTCTATGAAAAGATTAGCGGACGTCGTTTTGAGCGAACTTCAATTGTTGCAGGACAAGTAGACGGAGAGTTTATAGCTCCCATGATTTACAAGAACAGCAGGACAAGCGATTTCTTTGTGGAGTGGTTCAAAACGCAACTCCTGCCTGCTTTGAAGACACCTCATGTTATTATCATGGACAATGCTAGTTTTGATCCCAAGAACATTTTGGATGAACTCTGCATCCAAGATAAACACTTTTTCTTACCTCTACCGCCTTATTCACCAGATTTGAATCCTATTGAGCAAGCTTGGGCTATCTTGAAAAAGAAAGGAACAGATTTATTAAGGGAAGTCCCAACTATTTTTGAATGTTTGGAACGCTTTTTAAAACTAAATGACTATAAAAAGAAATGCCACGCTATGAAGGCTCAAGCGATTGTCACAAGTCAAGGGAGAATTGTTTCTTTGGATATCGCTGTGAACTATTGTCATGATATGAAGTTGTTCAAAACGAGTCGCAGAAATATCGGACAAGCTGGTAAAATCTTGGCTGACAGTGGTTATCAAGGACTCATGAAGCTATATCCTCTTTTGCAGGAAGTCTAGTATTGTTATAATTTAATTTGAATTCCAAAATCACATTGTTCCGTCCGTATTTCATTTTACTGTATGTCTTCCTAAGCTCCAAAATTTCTGTGTCAAATTTCCTATTTTCACTGTAGTCTTTGACACTTCGAACGACAATTTGAATCATATATTCAAAAAAAATGAAAAATTTGTGCCAACAAGCCTAAATATTCTGAAAATTTGTTTGATTTTTAATGGATAATGTGATATAATGGTTGTCAATCTATAATTCACATAAACAGAGGAGTAGAAAATGAAAAAAAGTCGTGTATTTGCTACAGCAGGTCTTGTTTTATTAGCAGCAGGTGTACTTGCAGCATGCAGTTCTTCAAAATCATCTGATTCATCAGCCCCTAAAGCTTATGGCTATGTTTATACAGCAGACCCAGAAACCTTGGACTACCTGATTTCAAGTAAAAATAGTACAACAGTAGTGACTTCAAATGGGATTGATGGTTTATTCACTAACGATAATTACGGTAATCTTGCTCCTGCAGTTGCAGAGGATTGGGAAGTCTCTAAGGATGGTTTGACCTACACTTATAAGATTCGTAAAGGGGTTAAATGGTTTACCTCTGATGGAGAAGAATATGCAGAGGTGACGGCTAAAGATTTCGTGAACGGTTTAAAACACGCAGCAGATAAAAAATCAGAAGCTATGTATTTAGCTGAAAATTCGGTTAAAGGCTTGGCAGATTATCTATCAGGAACTTCAACAGATTTTTCAACAGTTGGTGTCAAGGCGGTTGATGATTATACGTTACAATACACTTTGAACCAGCCTGAACCGTTCTGGAACTCTAAGTTGACCTATTCTATTTTCTGGCCTCTGAATGAAGAATTCGAAACATCAAAAGGAAGCGATTTTGCTAAACCAACAGATCCGACATCCTTGCTTTATAATGGGCCATTCTTGTTGAAAGGGTTGACTGCAAAATCTTCTGTAGAGTTTGTGAAAAATGAGCAATATTGGGATAAAGAAAATGTCCACCTAGATACTATCAATCTAGCTTACTATGATGGCTCAGATCAGGAGTCGCTAGAGCGTAACTTCACTAGTGGAGCTTATAGTTATGCCCGTCTTTTCCCTACCAGCTCCAACTATTCTAAGGTTGCAGAAAAATACAAGGACAATATCTATTACACACAACCAGGCTCTGGGATTGCTGGTCTGGGTGTGAATGTTGATCGCCAAAGTTACAACTATACTTCTAAAACTACAGATTCAGAGAAAGCAGCTACTAAGAAGGCATTGCTTAACAAAGATTTCCGTCAAGCCTTGAATTTTGCTCTTGATCGCTCAGCTTACTCAGCTCAAATCAATGGTAAAGATGGAGCAGCTTTAGCAGTTCGTAATCTATTTGTAAAACCAGACTTTGTTTCAGTTGGTGAGAAGACCTTTGGTGATTTAGTCGCTGCTCAACTTCCTGCTTATGGAGATGAGTGGAAAGGTGTGAATTTAGCTGATGGGCAGGATGGTTTATTCAATGCTGACAAGGCCAAGGCAGAGTTTGCGAAAGCTAAGAAAGCTTTAGAAGCAGATGGCGTTCAGTTTCCTATTCATCTGGATGTTCCAGTAGACCAAGCATCAAAAGGCTACATCGCCCGTATTCAGTCCTTTAAACAATCTGTAGAAACAGTTCTTGGTGTTGAAAATGTCGTTGTCGATATTCAACAAATGACAAGTGATGAATTCCTTAATATTACTTACTATGCTGCCAATGCTTCATCTGAGGATTGGGATGTATCGGGAGGAGTTACATGGGGACCAGACTATCAAGACCCATCTACTTACTTGGATATTTTAAAAACAACTAGCAGTGAAACTACAAAAACATATTTAGGATTTGATAATCCAAATAGCCCTTCAGTAGTTCAAGTTGGTTTGAAAGAATACGATAAATTGGTTGATGAAGCTGCCAAAGAGACAAGCGACTTGAATGTCCGTTATGAAAAATATGCAGCGGCTCAAGCATGGTTGACTGATAGTTCTCTCTTTATTCCTGCTATGGCTTCTTCTGGTGCAGCACCATATGTGCTTTCACGAGTTGTTCCATTTACTGGAGCTTCTGCGCAAACAGGCTCTAAGGGGTCAGATGTTTACTTCAAATATTTGAAATTACAAGATAAAGCGGTGACTAAGAAAGAGTATGAAAAAGCTCGTGAAAAATGGTTGAAAGAAAAAGCTGAATCAAATGAGAAAGCTCAAAAAGAATTGGCAAGTCATGTGAAGTAAATAATTTCTAATAGAACTTTCTCTCCATGAGGAGAAGGTTCTTTTGGGATTTTTAAAGGAAATAATATGAAAAAATATATTTTTATGCGTGTTTTGCGGTCATTGGTTTCGATTTTCTTAGTGACGACTTTGACCTACACGATTATCTATACCTTGGTTCCTCGAAAATTGATTTTCAAGCAGGATCCTAACTATAATAAAATTGCGACAACGGCTGATAAACGTGATAACTATGAAAATACTGTGTTTGAGCGTATGGGCTACATTGAGTATTACGATACTAAAGAGTTGCAAGAAAAGGCAAGTAGCATGGATTCTTCTGTAACAGTAGAAGCAAATGCGACCAATAAAGCTATTTATGAAAAGTACATCAATCAATTAGGTCATGGTTGGACCTTGGGAGAATTTACTGAAAGTGGTCAATTCTATGCTAGTCGTGAAATCCCCATTTTTGAACGTGTTTTTCACTTCTATGCTAACTTGATTGACATTGACCATACAAATAAAATCCAAGACCCTGAAAATCCAGACTTGAAACGTTATCTTCGTTTCGAAAATGATCCAGCTATCGGATGGTCATTGGTCGGTTCAGGAACTAAACATAAATATCTCTTATACTTTAACAGTCAGTTCCCATTTGTGCATCAAAATTTTGTGAACATCAATTTAGGTGACTCTTATCCAACCTATGCTAATACACCAGTTCTTCAGGTTATTACTCAAGGTCAAGGACAAACCAAAACTGCCCAAGTTCAGTTCCCAACAGGTAAGAAAACGTCTTCTGTAAATATTTACTCAAGAACCTACAAGTCACCTAGTCAGGCTGACTCTCGTGAAGTAGCTAGCTATGGGAAAGATGATCCTTATACAGCGACTGAAAGTAATTACCAATATCCATCTATGATTGTCAGCTCTGCTATTACTGGTTTGATTGGTTTGGTGATTTCTTATGCGATTGCAGTGCCACTTGGTTCAGCCATGGCTCGTTTCAAGAACACTTGGATTGATAGCTTCTCAACAGGGGCTTTGACCTTCTTGCTTGCTCTTCCAACCATTGCCTTGGTTTACATCGTTCGATTGATTGGATCATCTATTGGTCTTCCAGATTCGTTCCCTATCTTGGGAGCTGGAGATTGGCGTTCTTACGTTTTACCAGCAGTCATCCTTGGTTTGTTGGGTGCTCCTGGTACAGCTATTTGGATTCGTCGTTACATGATTGACTTGCAATCTCAAGACTTTGTTCGTTTCGCTCGTGCAAAAGGTTTGTCTGAAAAAGAAATTTCAAACAAACACATCTTTAAAAATGCCATGGTTCCGCTGGTTTCAGGAATTCCTGGTGCCATTATTGGGGTTATCGGTGGTGCAACCCTTACTGAAACAGTCTTCGCCTTCCCAGGTATGGGTAAAATGTTGATTGACTCTGTAAAAGCATCTAATAACTCTATGGTCGTTGGTCTTGTCTTCATCTTTACATGTATTTCTATCTTCTCACGTCTTTTGGGAGATATTTGGATGACTATTATTGACCCACGTATTAAATTGACTGAGAAAGGAGGCAAATAATGTCTACAATCGATAAAGAAAAATTTCAGTTTATAAAACGTGACGATTTTGCCTCTGAAACTATTGATGCGCCAGCATATTCTTACTGGAAATCAGTGTTTAGACAATTTATGAAGAAAAAATCAACTGTAGTCATGTTGGGAATCTTGGTAGCCATCATTTTGATGAGTTTCATCTACCCAATGTTTTCTAAGTTTGATTTCAATGATGTCAGCAAGGTAAACGACTTTAGTGCTCGTTATATCAAGCCAAATGCTGAGCATTGGTTCGGTACAGACAGTAACGGTAAATCACTCTTTGACGGTGTCTGGTTTGGAGCTCGTAACTCTATCCTTATTTCTGTGATTGCGACAGTGATTAACTTGGTTATCGGTGTTTTTGTCGGTGGTATTTGGGGAATTTCAAAATCAGTTGACCGTGTCATGATGGAAGTTTATAACGTCATCTCAAACATCCCATCTCTTTTGATTGTCATTGTCTTGACTTACTCAATCGGAGCTGGATTCTGGAATCTGATTTTTGCTATGAGTGTGACGACATGGATTGGGATTGCCTTCATGATCCGTGTGCAAATCTTGCGTTACCGTGATTTGGAATACAACTTGGCGTCACGTACTTTGGGAACACCAACCTTGAAGATTGTTGCCAAAAACATCATGCCACAATTGGTATCTGTTATTGTGACAACCATGACTCAAATGCTTCCAAGCTTTATCTCATACGAAGCCTTCTTGTCTTTCTTCGGTCTTGGATTACCGATTACAGTGCCAAGTTTGGGTCGTTTGATTTCGGATTATTCACAAAACGTAACAACCAATGCTTACTTATTCTGGATTCCATTGACAACTCTTGTCTTGGTATCCTTGTCCCTTTTCGTAGTTGGTCAAAACTTAGCGGATGCTAGTGATCCACGTACACATAGATAGGAGTAGAAATGACAAAAGAAAAAAATGTAATTTTGACTGCTCGCGATATTGTCGTGGAATTTGACGTTCGTGACAAAGTATTGACAGCCATTCGCGGCGTTTCCCTTGAACTAGTTGAAGGAGAAGTATTAGCCTTGGTAGGTGAGTCAGGATCAGGTAAATCTGTTTTGACAAAGACCTTCACAGGTATGCTCGAAGAAAATGGTCGCATTGCCCAAGGTAGTATTGACTACCGTGGTCAGGATTTGACAGCTTTATCTTCTCACAAGGATTGGGAACAAATTCGTGGCGACTATCTTCTTCAGGATCCAATGACTAGTTTGGACCCCATTAAAACAATTGGTAGCCAGATTACAGAAGTTATTGTAAAACACCAAGGAAAAACAGCCAAGGAAGCAAAAGAATTGGCCATTGACTACATGAATAAGGTTGGGATTCCAGATGCAGATAGACGTTTTGATGAATACCCATTCCAATATTCTGGAGGAATGCGTCAACGTATCGTTATTGCGATTGCCCTTGCCTGCCGACCTGATGTCTTGATCTGTGATGAGCCAACAACTGCCTTGGATGTAACCATTCAAGCTCAGATTATTGATTTGCTAAAATCTTTACAAAACGAGTATCATTTCACAACAATCTTTATCACTCACGACCTTGGTGTGGTAGCAAGTATTGCGGATAAGGTAGCGGTTATGTATGCAGGAGAAATCGTTGAGTATGGAACTGTTGAGGAAGTCTTCTATGACGCTTGCCATCCATATACATGGAGTCTCTTGTCTAGCTTGCCTCAGCTTGCTGATGATAAAGGGGATCTTTACTCAATCCCAGGAACACCTCCGTCACTTTATACTGACTTGAAAGGGGATGCCTTTGCCTTGCGTTCTGACTATGCAATGCAGATTGACTTCGAACAAAAAGCTCCTCAATTCTCAGTATCAGAGACACATTGGGCTAAAACTTGGCTACTTCATGAGGATGCTCCAAAAGTAGAAAAACCAGCTGTGATTGCAAATCTCCATGATAAGATCCGTGAAAAAATGGGATTTGCCCATCTGGCTGACTAGGAGGAAGGAAATGTCTGAAAAATTAGTAGAAATTAAAGATTTAGAAATTTCCTTCGGTGAAGGAAGTAAGAAGTTTGTCGCGGTTAAAAATGCTAACTTCTTTATCAACAAGGGAGAAACGTTCTCGCTTGTTGGTGAGTCAGGTAGTGGGAAAACAACTATTGGTCGTGCTATCATCGGTCTCAATGATACAAGTAATGGAGATATCATTTTTGAGGGTCAAAAGATTAATGGTAAGAAATCGCGTGAACAAGCTGCGGAATTGATTCGTCGTATCCAGATGATTTTCCAAGACCCTGCGGCAAGTTTGAATGAACGTGCGACTGTTGATTATATTATTTCTGAAGGTCTTTACAATCACCATTTGTTTAAGGATGAAGCAGAGCGTGAAGAGAAAGTTCAAAATATTATCCGTGAAGTGGGTCTGCTTGCTGAGCATTTGACTCGTTACCCTCATGAGTTTTCAGGTGGTCAACGTCAACGTATCGGTATTGCCCGTGCCTTGGTCATGCAACCAGACTTTGTTATTGCGGATGAACCAATTTCAGCCTTGGACGTTTCTGTGCGAGCCCAAGTCTTGAACTTGCTCAAAAAATTCCAAAAAGAACTTGGCTTGACCTATCTCTTTATCGCCCATGACTTGTCGGTTGTTCGTTTTATTTCAGATCGTATCGCAGTTATTTACAAGGGTGTTATTGTAGAGGTTGCAGAGACAGAAGAATTGTTTAACAATCCAATTCACCCATATACTCAAGCCTTGCTTTCAGCGGTACCAATTCCAGACCCAATCTTGGAACGTAAGAAGGTCTTGAAGGTTTACGACCCAAGTCAACACGACTATGAGACTGATAAACCATCCATGGTTGAAATCCGTCCAGGTCACTATATTTGGGCGAACCAAGCCGAATTGGCACGTTATCAAAAAGGACTAAACTAGTAATGGTTTTATAATTTCCATGTCAATTTTTAGGCTCTTTGTCAACTGTAGTGGGTTGAAGTCAGCTAAGCTCGAGAAAGGACAAATTTCGTCCTTTCTTTTTTGATGTTCAGAGCGATAAAAATCCGTTTTTTGAAGTTTTCAAAGTTCCGAAATCCAAAGGCATTTCGTTTGATAAGCTTAATGAGATTATTGGTTGCTTCTAATTTGGCGTTAGAATAGTGTAGTTGAAGGGCATTGACAATCTTTTCTTTATCCTTTAGAAAGGTTTTAAAGACAGTCTGAAAAAGAGGATGAACCTGCTTTAGATTGTCCTCAATAAGTCCGAAAAATTTGTCAGGCTCCTTGTTCTGGAAGTGAAAAAGTAAGAGCTGATAGAGATTGTAGTGGTGTTTCAAGTCTTCTGAATAGCTCAAAAGCTTGTCAAGAATCTCTTTATTCGTTAAGTGCATACGAAAAGTAGGGCGATAAAAACGTTTATCGCTGAGTTTACGACTATCCTGTTGAATGAGTTTCCAGTATCGTTTAATAGCCTTGTATTCATGGGATTTTCGTTCAAACTGATTCATAATTTGGACACGGACACGACTCATAGCACGGCTAAGATGTTGCACAATGTGAAAGCGATCCAGAACGATTTTAGCGTTTGGAAAAAGTTGCCTAGCTAAGTCATAATAAGGACTAAACATATCCATAGTAATAATTTTCACTCGACATCGGACGACCCTATCATATTTAAGAAAGTGATCTCGAATGACGGCTTGTGTTCTACCTTCAAGAACAGTGATGATATTGAGCTTATCAAAATCTTGCGCAATAAAGCTCATCTCCATCTCCCGATTGAAACAGTCACTCCCCACTGTTTCAACGTCCCAAGACATAATCTTAGGCAGATTTCTAAAATTACACTCAAAGTGGAAGTCATTGAGCTTTCGAATGACAGTTGAAGTTGAGATGGAAAGCTGATGGGCAATATCGGTCATAGAAATCTTTTCAATTAACTTTTGAGCAATCTTTTGGTTGATGATACGAGGGATTTGGTGATTCTTCTTGACGATAGAAGTTTCAGCGATCATCATTTTTGAACAGTGATAGCACTTGAATCGACGCTTTCTAAGGAGAATTCTAGTAGGTATACCAGTCGTTTCAAGATAAGGAATTTTAGAAGGTTTTTGAAAGTCATATTTCTTCAATTGGTTTCCGCACTCAGGGCAAGATGGGGCGTCGTAGTCCAGTTTGGCGATGATTTCCTTGTGTGTATCCTTATTGATGATGTCTAAAATCTGGATATTAGGGTCTTTAATGTCTAGTAATTTTGTGATAAAATGTAATTGTTCCATATGATTCTTTCTAATGAGTTGTTTTGTCGCTTTTCATTATAGATCTTATGGGACTTTTTTCTACAATAAAATAGGCTCCATAATATCTATAGGGGGGTACCCACTACAAATATTATAGAGCCGAAAAAGGCTGAGATCTAGTGTCTCAGTCTTTTATTTCTTGCGCTTTGCAAAATCTACAAAGTGAAATTTTTCTAATTTATGGCGACTTTCGGTAAACTGAAATTGGCGTCCGTCTTGGAGATAGACTTTTGATTTAATCGAAACGACATAAGGGTCTTTGCCAATGTCCATGAGAATCTTGTCTCTGTCATTTGAGTGGTCAATGGTTATTTCCTTTTGAGCATAATCAATAAGGAGTTTGAGGTCGTCCTCTATATAAGAATAGATGGACTGCTCAGCAATTTGGCGAGTGATATTTGGGATTAGTTCCATATCCAGATAGTCCGTATCCAGAACGGATACCAGATCATCCACCACACGCTGGCGGACCACCTTCCAAACCATACGAAATTCTGGGAAGCCAGTTATTAGTGAGGATTTTTTATCAATAATAATCTTGTCCAGACTGACCACGTTGGTTTTAGAGCGCAGTCCAAGTTCTTGAACTAGTTCTTGGTAGCTGGTTAGGTTGGATACAGGGAAATTGACGGTTTCTTCTTTGACGACTTGAGAACCTTGCCCTCTTATCTTTTTGATCAATCCTTCCTCTTGGAGGAGAGACAGAGCCTTTCGGACGGTATCACGACTCACTTGATATTGCTCCATGAGGTCATGCTCGCTAGGAAGGAACTCTCCGACAGCGTAAGTCTCGTTTTGAATGGTTTCGTTGATTTGCTTAAATAGTTGTTGATATTTCTTCATTTGGCTTCCTTATACTCTTCGAAAATCTCTTCAAACCACGTCAGCTCTATCTGCAACCTCAAAACAGTGTTTTGAGCAACCTACGGCTAGCTTCCTAGTTTGCTCTTTGATTTTCATTGAGTATTAAATGGCTTTTTAGTCTAGTTCAATGAACACCTGTATCTATTTTACCATACAAGTGCTAGAAAAATGACAAAAAATCCTCTTTTTACATCAAACAAGTTGCAGACAAGTTTGGTATCGTTTACAATATTCTTATCAAATCAAACTTGCTTTGACAAGTATAAGGAGAATCAAATGGGAAAATTTGAACAAGAAGCCAAGAATCTGCTTCAGGCAATTGGAGGCAAGGAAAATGTGACTGCCGTAACCCACTGTGCGACACGGATGCGGTTTGTTTTAGGAGATGATAAGAAGGCTAATGTCAAGGCTATCGAATCAATTCCAGCTGTTAAAGGAACTTTTACAAATGCAGGTCAATTTCAGGTGATTATTGGGAATGACGTGCCCATTTTTTATAATGATTTTACAGCTGTTTCAGGCATTGAGGGTGTTTCCAAAGAAGCAGCCAAGTCTGCAGCTAAGAGTAATCAAAACGTGGTCCAACGTGTCATGACCACTCTGGCGGAAATCTTTACTCCGATTATTCCAGCCTTGATTGTTGGTGGATTGATCCTCGGTTTCTGTAATGTCTTGGAAGGTGTCCATTGGTCGATGTTGGATGGCAAGACCATCACAGAATCCTCTCAGTTTTGGGCAGGGGTTAATCACTTCCTCTGGTTGCCTGGTGAAGCTATCTTCCAGTTCTTACCAGTAGGGATTACTTGGTCTGTTTCTCGTAAGATGGGAACCAGCCAAATTTTGGGAATTGTTCTCGGAATCTGTTTGGTATCGCCTCAGTTGCTCAATGCCTATGCGGTTGCTTCAACGCTAGCAGCTGATATCGCAGCAAACTGGGTTTGGAATTTTGGTTATTTTACTGTTAATCGTATTGGTTACCAAGCCCAAGTTATCCCAGCCTTGCTTGCAGGTTTGAGTCTGTCTTATCTTGAAATTTTCTGGCGCAAACATATCCCAGAAGTCATTTCCATGATTTTTGTACCTTTTTTGTCATTGATTCCAGCCTTGATTTTGGCTCATACTGTTTTGGGACCAATCGGTTGGACAATTGGACAAGGACTTTCATCAGTTGTCTTGGCAGGTTTAACTGGTCCAGTTAAATGGCTCTTCGGTGCAATTTTTGGTGCCCTCTACGCTCCATTTGTCATCACAGGTCTGCACCATATGACCAATGCCATTGATACACAATTGATTGCGGATGCTGGTGGCACTGCCCTATGGCCAATGATTGCTCTTTCTAATATTGCTCAAGGCTCAGCCGTGTTTGCCTATTATTTCATGCATCGCCATGATGAGCGTGAGGCTCAGGTTTCACTTCCTGCAACCATTTCGGCCTATCTCGGTGTTACAGAACCAGCTCTTTTTGGAGTTAACGTAAAATATATTTATCCATTTGTTGCTGGGATGACTGGTTCAGCCCTTGCAGGCATGTTATCCGTTACTTTTAATGTAACTGCGGCTTCTATTGGTATCGGTGGTTTGCCAGGTATTCTCTCTATTCAATCTCAATACATGCTGCCATTTGCAGGAACTATGCTAGTTGCGATTGTTGTTCCAATGCTCTTGACTTTCTTCTTCCGCAAGGCTGGTCTCTTTACAAAAACAGAGGACGATACGGACTTGCAGGCAGAATTCGTTGCTCAAGAAGAAGCAGAATTTGTGAGTCATGAACCAGTAGAACTTACTCCAGTAGAAATTGTTAGCCCGCTGACTGGCCAAGTGAAAGAACTAAGTCAAGCAACGGATCCAGTCTTTGCTTCAGGTGTCATGGGGCAAGGTCTGGTCATTGAACCAAGCCAAGGTGAGTTGACTTCTCCAGTCAATGGGACAGTGACGGTTCTTTTTCCTACCAAGCATGCCATTGGTATTGTCTCTGACGAGGGGGTGGAATTGCTCATCCACATCGGTATGGATACAGTAGGTCTTGATGGCAAAGGATTTGAAAGTCTTGTAGCCCAAGGAGACCATGTCACAGTTGGTCAGCAACTGATTCGTTTTGATATGGATGTCATTAAGGCTGCAGGTCTGGTGACAGAAACTCCTGTTATCATCACCAACCAAGATGCTTATACAGCGACTATTCCTAACTTATCCGACAACGATCCAAGCTGGAGCATCTCTCATGGTCGCTACACGAATCTAATACTCTTCGAAAATCTCTTCAAACCACGTCAGCTCTATCTGCAACCTCAAAATAGTGTTTTGAGCAACCTGTGGCTAGCTTCCTAGTTTGTTCTTTGATTTTCATTGAGTATAATTGAAATAGCACAAATAGGGACGGAAGACTGCTTCCTCCCTTTTATCAGAAAAGGAGAAACAGATGACACTTGATAAAGGAAAAGTAGTCTATCAAATCTATCCAAAATCTTACAAAGACACCACTGGCAATGGTATTGGGGACTTCCGTGGAATTATTGAAAAAATTCCCTATTTAGCCAAACTAGGTGTGGATATGGTCTGGCTCAATCCATTCTATCCAAGCCCTCAACGGGATAATGGTTACGATATTTCAGATTATATGGCAGTAGATCCTCTTTTTGGTGATATGGCTGATTTTGAGGAAATGGTGCGTGTTGGTAAAGAACACAAGATTGACTTTATGCTGGACATGGTCCTCAATCATTGTTCGACAGAGCATGAATGGTTTCAGAAAGCCTTAGCTGGGGACAAGTATTATCAAGACTTTTTCTTCATCCAAGACCAACCAACAGATTGGCAGTCTAAGTTTGGTGGCTCTGCATGGGCGCCCTTTGGGAATACAGGGAAATACTACCTTCACCTCTTTGATGAGACCCAGGCTGACCTTAACTGGCGCAATCCCAATGTCCGTAAGGAGCTTTTCAAGGTTGTTAATTTCTGGCGCGACAAGGGTGTCAAAGGTTTCCGATTTGATGTAGTCAATTTGATCGGTAAGGACGAGGTTTTAGTGGACTGTCCTGAAAATGAAGGGAAGCCAGCTTATACAGACAAGCCCATCGTTCATGACTATTTGCGTATGATGAACCAAGCCACTTTTGGATCCGACGATAGCTTTATGACAGTTGGAGAAATGTCTTCTACCACCATGGAAAACTGTGTCCTCTATTCGTCGCCTGACCGTCAGGAATTATCCATGACCTTTAATTTTCATCATCTAAAGGTGGACTACAAGGATGGACAAAAGTGGACCTTGGCTCCCTTTGATTTTGAAGAGTTGAAAAGACTTTACCATAGCTGGGGCAAGGAGATGAGTGATAAAGATGGGTGGAGCGCCCTCTTTTGGAACAATCACGACCAACCACGCGCTTTGAACCGTTTTGTTGATATTCAAAACTTCCGCAAGGAAGGAGCCACCATGCTGGCAGCCAGCATTCACCTGTCACGTGGAACACCTTATATCTATATGGGTGAGGAAATCGGGATGATTGACCCAGACTATGATTCTATGGCTGATTATGTGGATGTCGAATCGCTCAATGCTTATCAGATGCTCTTAGAAGAAGGAAAGAGTCAGGAAGAATCCTTCCAGATTATTCAAGCTAAGTCGCGCGATAATTCACGAATTCCCATGCAGTGGGATGCTTCTGAAAATGCAGGCTTCACAGTAAGTACTCCTTGGCTCAAGGCAGGAAAATCCTACCCTCACATCAACGTTGAAAATGAAATCCAAGGCCCGATTTTCACCTTCTATCAAGACTTGATTCGACTTCGCAAAGAAATGCCTATCATCTCAGAAGGAAGTTACAAACCAGCCTTTGAAGATAGCAAACAAGTCTATGCTTTTGAACGCCAGTATGAGGATCAAAAGTTACTAGTGCTCAATAACTTTTATGCTACAGAAGTGGAAATTGACTTACCTCTAGCCTACCAAAATGGACAGATTTTACTTTCAAACTATAAAGATGCAGAAGTGTATGAAAAAATTCTACTCAAACCTTGTCAAACACTGGCTATCTATGTAAATTAAACTTAGCAAGGAGACCTCTTTTTCAGAAAAGCAGGGTTCTTTTTGCTGTCTATTCCATCCTTGAAAGTGTAGAACAAACTGTCAATCGAAAGTGATTATGTCCCAAAAAAAATGGTGAGATTGAGGGCAATTATTTTGCTTTCATTTGACAAGAGGAACCCTTGAAGCAGTTTTGTCAGCTAAACCAAGGCTAATCTTAGCCTTGGCTTGTCAGCCTAACAGCATCAAGCCTCTTATCAAATGAAATCGAGGGCTAGCTATCAGCTAGTTAAAACATCTAATTTTTAGGAGGGCTGGGTGACTAACTTCATTATAGAACTTTCATTTAGTTAGCAAAAAGGCTTGTTGTCTATAATTGTCTGCATTAGTCTAGATTTTATTTATAGAAAATGTTATAATAGACTGTATTTAAAAAATTTTAAGGAGAAATGACAGAATGTCTGTATCATTTGAAAACAAAGAAACAAACCGTGGTGTCTTGACTTTCACTATCTCTCAAGACCAAATCAAACCAGAATTGGATCGTGTCTTCAACTCAGTTAAGAAATCTCTTAATGTTCCAGGTTTCCGTAAAGGTCACCTTCCACGTCCTATCTTCGACAAAAAATTTGGTGAAGAGTCACTTTACCAAGATGTTATGAACGCTCTTTTGCCAAATGCTTATGAAGCAGCTGTAAAAGAAGCTGGTCTTGAAGTCGTTGCTCAACCAAAAATTGATGTAACTTCAATGGAAAAAGGTCAAGACTGGGTTATCACAGCTGAAGTCGTGACAAAACCTGAAGTTAAATTGGGTGACTACAAAAACCTTGAAGTATCAGTTGATCTAGAAAAAGAAGTAACTGACGCTGACGTTGAAGAGCGTATTGAACGCGAACGCAACAACTTGGCTGAATTGGTTATCAAAGAAGCTGCTGCTGAAAACGGCGATACTGTTGTTATTGACTTCGTTGGTTCTATCGATGGTGTTGAATTTGATGGCGGAAAAGGTGAAAACTTCTCACTTGGACTTGGTTCAGGTCAATTCATCCCTGGTTTTGAAGACCAATTGGTAGGTCACTCAGCTGGCGAAACTGTTGATGTAGTTGTAACATTCCCAGAAGACTACCAAGCAGAAGACCTTGCAGGTAAAGAAGCTAAATTCGTAACAACTATCCACGAAGTAAAAGCTAAAGAAGTTCCAGCTCTTGATGATGAGCTTGCAAAAGACATTGACGAAGAAGTTGAAACACTTGCTGAATTGAAAGAAAAATACCGCAAGGAATTGGCTGCTCTAAAGAAGAAGCATACAAAGATGCAGTTGAAGGTGCAGCAATCGATAAAGCTGTAGAAAACGCTGAAATCGTAGAACTTCCAGAAGAAATGATTCACGAAGAAGTTCACCGCTCAGTAAACGAATTCCTTGAAACTTGCAACGTCAAGGTATCAACCCTGACATGTACTTCCAAATCACTGGAACTACTCAAGAAGACCTTCACAAACAATACGAGGGAGAAGCTGAGTCACGTACTAAGACTAACCTTGTTATCGAAGCAGTTGCCAAAGCTGAAGGGTTTGACGCTTCAGAAGAAGAAATCCAAAAAGAAGTTGAGCAATTGGCAGCAGATTACAACATGGAAGTTGCTCAAGTACAAAGCTTGCTTTCGGCTGATATGTTGAAACACGATATCACAATCAAAAAAGCTGTTGAATTGATTACAAGCACAGCAACAGTAAAATAATCTTAAAAGATAAAAAGCCCACCTGAATTGGTGGGTTTTCTTGTGCACTATTTTCCAAAAATCTCTTTGAGGTCTGCGTCTGTAATCCCAATCATGGCGGGGATGCTGTCCCAGTTTTCTTCGGTTAGGATGTAGGATTGTTCAGAGGTACTTGATGTGGCTGTTTCAGAAATCGCTTGTTGTTTTTCTTCAACATTATCCAATAAATCACTGAAGCGTTCAATCAGATAGGTTTTTCGGGTAGTTCCAATGTGTTGGGTAGCATAATCAAAGGCCTGCAATTCACCTAGTAAGATAAGCTTGCTTTTGGCGCGTGTAATGGCTGTATAGATGAGATTGCGCTCCAGCATACGCCTACTAGCACTGGTGATCGGTAGGATGACAACAGGGAACTCACTTCCCTGTGATTTATGGATGCTCATGGCATAGGCCAGGCGAATCTTGTACCATTCGTTACGTGGGTAAGAGACTTCATTGCCATCAAAATCAATAACAATCTCGTCTTGTTTCGACTCGGTGTATTTACCAGGAATCAGGTCTGTGATGGCTCCTAAATCTCCATTAAAGACATTGATTTCAGCATCGTTGACCAAGTGAATGACCTTATCTCCCTTACGATAGTGGCACTGGGGAGCTTCAAAACTGAGTTGGTCTTTTTGTGGTGGGTTCAGGAGGTCTTGCATGAGTTGGTTGATGGCATCAATCCCTGCCGTCCCTCGGTACATGGGAGCCAGAACTTGGATATCACGGGCAGGAATGCCACTTCTGAGGGCAGCGCCTAAGATTTTCTCAATCGTAGCAGGAATATGGCCACTAGCAATTTCAAAGTAGGAACGGTCAGCTTTTTTCTGGGTGAAATCGGCTGGCAAGATGCCCTGTCGGATTTGACTAGCTAGGGTGACGATGGTTGATTCTTCGCTTTGCCGATAAATTTTTTCCAAGCGAGTCTGAGGAATTAAAGGAATATGAAGGAGGTCAGCTAGAACTTGTCCAGGGCTGACAGACGGTAGCTGATCGCTATCTCCCACGATGAGAATCTTACTGTTAGAAGAGATGTTGGAGAAGAGTTGATTGGCCAGCCAAGTATCCACCATGGAAAATTCATCCACGATAATAAAGTCAGCATCCAGATAATCTTCCAGATGACTAGTATCATCGTCGCCTGTCATTCCCAAGTGACGGTGTATAGTCGCGCTTGGCAAGCCTGTCAATTCATTCATGCGACGAGCTGCTCGTCCAGTTGGAGCAGCAAGAAGAATCGGCAGGTTGCTTTTCTTCCTGAGGTCAAGTCCTTCTAAAAGGGCATAAACAGCGATGATCCCATTGATAACAGTCGTCTTACCAGTACCAGGTCCACCTGTCAGGATAAAGACCTTATTCTGGATAGCATCACAGATAGCTTGTTTTTGAATGCTATCATACTCAATCTCCAGATCTTCTTCGACAGTAGCGATATGTTTTTGAATGGTTTCTAAATCTTGGCTCTTCTGTTTTCCTTTTTCAAGGATACGAATCAAGTGACTGCGGATACCTTCCTCAGCGAAAAAGAGGCTGTTGTCAAAGTCTTGGTATCAATCTGCTGAACCTTGTCTTCTTCGATCAGGTAGGAGAGCTCTTGGGCAACTTGGCTGGGGTCTAGTTCCACGGGACGGGAAGACTCAAGGAGAGTAAGGGTTTGTTCCAGCAAATCCCGTGCTTCAACATAGGTGTCCCCTGTTTCCATACAGGCCTGAAAAAGACTGTGAACTAGACCGGCGCGGAAGCGTTCAGGAGCCTGACTTTCGATGCCTAGTTCCTCAGCTAGTTGGTCAGCAATGGTAAAGCCCAAACCCTTGATATCCTCAACTAGCTGGTAGGGATAATTTTCAACCACATCAAGGGTTTCTTCCTTGTAAAAGTCTTGAATCTGAAAGGCTAGTTTGTTGGGAATGCCGTAGTTGGCTAGTTTGGCCAAAACCATCTCCGTTCCGTAGTTGAGACGGAGAGTGGAGACGAAAGCCTCGCGATTTTTGGCAGAGAGCCCTGCGATGCCTTCTAACTTTTCTGGGTGTTGCAAAATTTCGTCAATGGTATTGTCGCCATAGGTGTCCACTATTTTCTGAGCTGTCTTGAGACCAATTCCCTTGAAATGGCTACTTGAAAAGTACTTGACCAAGCCCTTGCTAGTTGGTTTTGCACGTTCATAACGGTTGATTTGCAGTTGTTCCCCATACTTGGAGTGCTGGACAATTTGCCCCCAAAAAGTGTAGTCTTCGCCCCCAATCACATCAGCCATGGTGCTTAGGTGACAATAATTTCAAAATCATCAAAATCCTCTGCGTCCGTATCGTCGATTTCTAGGAGGAGGATACGATAAAAATTACTGGGATTTTCAAAAATAATCCGTTCAATGGTTCCTGAAAAATAAACTTCCATAAGATTCCTTTGCATAAATAGGTGAGAGTTAACTTTGTATCTATTTTATACTCAATGAAAATCTCTTCAAACCACGTCAGCTTCGCCTTGCCGTATATATGTTACTGACTTCGTCAGTTCTATCTACAACCTCAAAGCAGTGCTTTGAGCAACCTGCGGCTAGCTTCCTAGTTTGCTCTTTGATTTTCATTGAGTATAACTTTGTTTCTATCTTAATCAAACTGGATAGTGAATAATCATATTCTCACGATAGAAGAAGAGGCTGAGATTGCTGACTCTCGGCCTCTTCGATTTCTTAAAATGTTCCGATACGGGTGATTGGCCAGAAGCGGAATTTAGCTTCCCCTGTGATATCTTTTGCTTTGAAGGTACCTACGTGGCGGCTGTCGCTCGAAACCAAGCGGTCGTCTCCGAGGAGAAGGTATTCTCCTTCTGGAACTGTAAAGCTAAAGTTGGTGTTGTAGTTGACATCAACTGTGAAGGCTTGAGCTTTTTGAGCGATACTTCTAAAGAAAGTTCCTTTATTTCCTTCAAATCCCTTGCCTGAGTAGGTGCTTTGGAGTTTGTCATCCTTGAAGCGTTTGATATAGTCAGCTAGATAAGGTTCATCTGTCTCTTTGTCATTGATGTAAAGTTTATCATTTTCGTAACGGATGGTATCGCCAGGCATTCCGATGACGCGCTTGACGATGTCCTTATTGCCATCTTCCTCATGGGCCACCACGATATCAAAACGGTCAATAGGGAGGTGCTTAACGACAAAGAGAATTTCGCCATCCGCTAGGGTAGGATCCATGGAGTGTCCTTCTACGCGGACATTACTCCAAAAAAAGATACGACTTAAAGCTAGTAATGACAGAATCAGGAGGAATAATCCCCACTCTTTTAGGAAATTTTTAAATGAATTCATAACTTACCTTTCTAAGCGTTTTTTCGCTTTTTCAGTATTTTTAAAGTGCAATTTGGCGCAGAAGTTGAGTCCCTGCATACCATAGGCTTGTAAAATCTGGCTAGCTACCTTATCAGAAGCTGTTCCAGCTCCACTTGGAAGTTGATAACCCAGTTCTCGTCCTAGATTTTCTAGATTTTCCAGAAAGAGATCACGCGCAATGATAGAAGAAACTGCGACAGCCAAGTATTCGCCCTCAGCCTTTTCTTCTAAGCTGATAGGATTGCTGAAACGATTGGCCTCTTGTGCCAAGTACTTGTCATAATTTTTAGCACTGGTAAAGGCATCAATCACAATTTTCTCAGGTTGAACGCCTTTTTGAAGAAGGAGATAGATAGCCTGGTTATGGAGGGCAACCTTAACCGAAACAGCATTGTAGCGGTCTCCGATGACCTCGTTGTACTTGCTGGGTGAGAGAAGCAGTGCCTGGTGCTGGATTTTGTCCTTGAGGATAGGGGCAATCTGACGAATCTTTTGGTCGGTCAGAGTTTTAGAATCCCCCACACCGAGTTTTCGCAAGAAAGCATGCTGGTCAGGTGTGACAAAGGAAGCCACAACTGCAAGTCCACCAAAGTAGGAACCATTTCCCACCTCATCTGTCCCAATCAAAGGAAGATTTTGTCCGCTGGTTTCCTCTACAACTTGATAGCCAAAGAAACGAGCATATTTCTCAGCTCCTTCACCCTGAAGCAAGACCTTTCCAGAAGTATAGATAGAAACCGTTGCCTGAGGCAGTCTCAAAAAGTAGCGGATATAGGGATTCTTACTAGGAGCCAGACTGGTTTGATAGTGTTCAAGAAAAGCCTGAATCTTCTTTTCACTTGGTGTGAGTGTTATACTTGCCATAGTTTCTATTGTACCATAAAAGCAGGCAAATTTGTAAAAACTGACAAAATTAGCGAATTTTGGTATAATATCGTGAGGTGAATTTTATGGCAAATCTAAATCGATTCAAATTTACATTCGGGAAAAAATCATTAACCTTGACAAGCGAGCATGATAACCTTTTTATGGAGGAAATCGCCAAGGTTGCGACAGAAAAATACCAAGCAATTAAAGAACAAATGCCTAGTGCAGACGATGAAACCATCGCTCTTTTGTTGGCAGTCAACTGTTTATCAACTCAGCTCAGCCGTGAGATTGAATTTGACGATAAGGAGCAAGAGCTAGAAGAACTCCGTCACAAGCTTGTGACTTGCAAGCAAGAACAGAGCAAGATTGAGGACTCCTTATGATTTCACTCCTTCTTCTATTGGTCTTGGCTTGGGGATTTTATATCGGCTATCGGAGAGGCCTGCTCTTACAGGTTTATTACCTGATTTCAGCTATGGCATCTGCTTTTATGGCTGGTCAGTTTTACAAGGGGCTTGGCGAGCAGTTTCACTTATTGCTCCCTTATGCAAATCCGCAGGAAGGTCAGGGAACTTTCTTTTTCCCATCGGATCAACTCTTTCAGTTGGATAAGGTCTTTTATGCAGGGATCGGCTACTTGCTTGTATTTGGGATTGTCTATAGCATCGGTCGTTTGCTTGGTCTCCTATTACACTTGATCCCTAGTAAAAAATTGGGTGGTAAGTTGTTCCAAGTTTCAGCAGGTATCTTGTCCATGTTGGTGACCTTATTTGTCTTGCAAATGGCCTTGACCATCTTGGCGACCATCCCCATGGCAGCTATACAAAATCCTCTTGAAAAGAGTATCGTCGCAAAACACATCATCCAGAGCATACCAGTAACAACCAGTTGGCTCAAACAAATCTGGGTGACAAATTTAATCGGATAAAAAGGGCAGGAGTTTTCCTAGCCCTTTGTTTACAGATTGACTAGAATCTATCAGAATGTAAAAAGCTACCACACCTAGACATTCAAAGATAAGGAAATAAAGATGAATAAGAAAATATTAGAAACATTAGAGTTTAATAAGGTCAAGGCCTTGTTTGAGCCCCATTTGTTGACCGAGCAGGGCTTGGAGGAATTGAGACAGCTAGCTCCAACTGCCAAAGCAGATAAAATCAAACAGGCTTTTGCTGAGATGAAGGAAATGCAGGCTCTTTTCGTTGAGCAACCGCATTTTACCATTCTCGCAACTAAGGAAATTGCAGGAGTCTGCAAGCGGCTGGAGATGGGGGCAGACCTCAATATTGAGGAGTTCCTACTCTTGAAGCGCGTGCTTCTGTCTAGCCGAGAGCTGCAAAGTTTTTATGCCAATCTGGAAAATGTCAGCTTGGAAGAATTAGCCCTTTGGTTTGAGAAATTACATGATTTTCCGCAATTACAAGGAAATCTCCAAGCCTTTAATGATGCAGGTTTCATTGAAAATTTTGCCAGTGAAGAATTGGCGCGAATCCGCAGAAAAATCCATGATAGCGAGAGTCAGGTACGCGATGTTTTACAGGACCTGCTCAAGCAAAAAGCGCAGATGTTGACAGAAGGGATTGTTGCTAGCAGAAATGGCCGTCAGGTTTTACCAGTCAAAAATACCTACCGCAATAAGATTGCAGGTGTCGTTCATGATATTTCTGCTAGTGGAAATACCGTCTATATCGAACCCCGTGAGGTGGTCAAACTGAGCGAAGAAATTGCCAGTTTGCGAGCAGATGAGCGCTATGAAATGCTTCGCATTCTCCAAGAAATTTCTGAGCGTGTTCGCCCTCATGCGGCTGAGATTGCTAATGACGCTTGGATTATCGGTCATCTGGACTTGATTCGTGCTAAGGTTCGCTTTATCCAAGAAAGGCAAGCAGTCGTTCCTCAGATATCAGAAAATCAAGAAATTCAACTGCTCCATGTCTGCCATCCTTTGGTCAAAAATGCCGTTGCAAATGATGTCCATTTTGGACAAGATTTAACAGCTATTGTCATTACAGGTCCCAATACAGGTGGGAAGACCATCATGCTTAAAACTCTGGGCTTGACACAGGTGATGGCCCAGTCCATCTGCCGATTTTAGCAGACAAGGGAAGTCGTGTTGGTATTTTTGAAGAAATTTTTGCTGATATTGGCGATGAGCAATCTATTGAGCAGAGCTTGTCTACCTTCTCTAGCCACATGACCAATATTGTGGATATTCTTGGCAAGGTCAACCAGCATTCGCTCTTGCTCTTAGATGAGTTGGGGGCTGGTACAGATCCCCAAGAGGGAGCCGCTCTTGCCATGGCTATTCTGGAGGACCTTCGCCTGCGTCAAGTCAAGACTATGGCGACGACCCACTATCCAGAACTCAAGGCCTACGGTATTGAGACAGCCTTTGTGCAAAATGCCAGCATGGAGTTTGATACTGCAACTCTACGCCCGACCTATTGCTTTATGCAAGGAGTTCCTGGTCGAAGCAATGCCTTTGAGATTGCCAAACGTCTAGGCCTATCTGAAGTTATCGTAGGGGATGCCAGTCAGCAGGTCGATCAGGACAATGATGTCAATCGTATCATTGAGCAACTGGAAGAGCAGACGCTGGAAAGCCGTAAACGCTTGGACAATATCCGTGAGGTGGAGCAAGAAAATCTCAAGATGAATCGTGCTCTTAAAAAACTTTACAACGAGCTCAATCGTGAAAAGGAAACTGAGCTTAACAAAGCGCGTGAACAAGCTGCTGAGATTGTGGACATGGCCCTCAGTGAGAGTGACCAGATTCTCAAAAATCTCCATAGTAAATCTCAACTTAAACCCCACGAAATCATTGAAGCCAAGGCCAAGCTGAAAAAATTGGCTCCTGAAAAAGTAGATCTATCTAAAAACAAGGTCCTTCAAAAGGCCAAGAAAAAACGAGCTCCCAAGGTGGGAGATGATATCGTGGTTCTCAGTTATGGACAGCGTGGTACCTTGACTAGTCAACTCAAGGATGGCCGTTGGGAAGCCCAAGTCGGTTTGATTAAGATGACCTTGGAAGAGAAAGAGTTTGGCCTTGTTCAAGCCCAGCAAGAAAAACCAGTCAAGAAGAAACAGGTCAATGTTGTGAAACGAACTTCTGGGCGAGGACCTCAAGCTAGACTGGACCTTCGAGGCAAGCGCTATGAAGAAGCCATGAATGAGCTAGATGCCTTTATAGACCAAGCTTTGCTTAACAATATGGCGCAAGTTGATATCATCCATGGTATCGGAACAGGAGTCATCCGAGAAGGTGTCACCAAATACCTACAAAGAAATAAGCATGTCAAGAGTTTCGGCTATGCCCCACAAAATGCTGGAGGGAGTGGCGCAACTATTGTGACTTTTAGAGGATAAGAAATATTTCGGATTCATAAAGTAAAAACTGTTGGGTAAATTCCCAAACTAAGTTCCACCGCTAATCCAAGTGGAAGTTAGTCTGATAAAAATCCTAAAAACCAGTGGAAATCCGTGTCAGGGTAAGTTCCACTGGTTTTACTCATGCTTGATTTCATCGCTTTTGTAGCCAAAATGAATCGAAAAAAAGAGCGCACAAAATCCCCTCATCTGAAAGCGTTTCAGATTAAGTTCCGCTATGGTGGAAGTTAGTGTGAGACGTTTGAATGCGGTTAAAGATTAGTTTTTAGAACTTATGTTGGAGTAATTTAGACGACTGGCAGACGTCTTCTGCAGGTATTTTAGAAATGCCGAGAAGCTTAGGAATCTCTTCTCCATAGGTAAATGCAAAGAGTTCATAGGCTGACTCTCCATTCAAAGCAGCACGTTTGACGCTGTTGACATGCGAACAGACGAGATTGATGTCCTCTTGAGTTAAATTGTCAAAAGAAGTTCCCTTAGGTAGAATGTCGCGAATCAGCGTGTGATTTTTCTCAATTCTGCCTTTCTGGTCAGAGCGATTAGGGTCACAAAAGAATAGCTTACTCTCTCCTCGCACATCCATTTCGATATCATCAACCCTGGCAAACTCTCCACCATTATCTGTCAGGATGACAGGAAAGAGTTGGAAGAAATCTTTGGCAGCTTGGTGAAGAGTGTTCTTGATGTCATAGAGGTGTTTGGTAACCTCAAGGGTAGTTTTATTATCCAGAAGTCTAGCGAAGATAAAGTTACAGAAAGAGAGATTGAAGGTGAGTAGGACTTTACCTCCCATCCTCCCCATAACTGTATCCATTTCCAGCCAAGAGTCTAGTTGATTCAGTGCTAAATAGTTTTGGAAATCCTCATAGGAACGGCCTTTTTTAGCTTCTTTAGGGATGGAAGGTAGCTTACTTTTCCGTCTTTCTTTGAATTTAACGGCTCTGGCTAGGTCAATAGGAGCGATAGATAGGTATCCTTTTCGGATGTGTCGATAGACGGTTGAGGAGCTGACATCAAGATTGTGAGTTTTGAGGATATGATAGATGTGTTGTCCTTTTTTAACACCCTCAGAAATGACTTTGTCCATGTCCCAGAAGGTCTTGGAATTGAGGGGAGTTCCTTCACGAGATTCAACCAGAGTTTGTTCGTACTGCTTTTGAGCTTGCTTAGCGAGGTAGAAGATCTTTTTATAGCCACAATTCTGTCTTCTTTGAGGACATCCATTACAGACAAAGGGAGTTTTGTCAAGTAGAGGGCAAGGAAGGTTATGGCATGTAGACTCTCGGACTCGTCTGTTTCGTTTGACTTCTTTGGAGACAGTGGTCGGGTCTTTTAGAATGGACTGTCCGATAGCTTTGAAGGTTTCACCGCGCTCTAAGCCTAATTGGATATCATTACGGTCTGAAAGGGTAAGGTGTTTATGTTTTGTCATAGTGAGCCTCATTTCTAACTCAAACGTCTCACACTTAATTCCACCATAAAAATCCGTTTTAGACTAATTTCCACTTTGGTCAAGCAAGTGGAAGTTACTTTGAGAAGTTACCGTAAAAACTGTTGAACTAATTTTTACTAATAAACACATTGACAAAAGCCAACATTTTTTGTAAAATAAGAATCAATTAAATACCAACACCGAATGAAGTTTAATAGAAGTGGGGAATCGTTTGATTTTCCATGACTGTAAATGGACGGAACTCTGGAGAGACCGTAAAGGCACCGAAGGGGCAAGGCAGGCAACTGCTCAAACTCTCAGGTAAAAGGACAGAGCTAGGATAGACCGCTTTTTAGCATTTATCTAAGCATTCCAGAGTACATGTATCTTGCATGTGCTCTTTCTTTTGGGGTTGAAACGATAGGAGAAGGAAATGTTAGAATTGCTTAAATCAATCGATGCTTTTGCTTGGGGACCGCCCCTCTTGATTTTATTGGTCGGAACAGGGCTTTACCTAACTATTCGGCTAGGACTCTTGCAAGTTTTGCGTCTGCCCAAGGCCTTTCAGCTTATTTTTATCCAGGATAAGGGACATGGGGATGTATCCAGTTTTGCAGCTCTGTGTACAGCCTTGGCATCAACTGTTGGAACAGGAAATATCATAGGAGTTGCGACGGCTATCAAGGTTGGTGGACCAGGAGCTCTATTTTGGATGTGGATGGCGGCTTTCTTTGGAATGGCTACCAAGTATGCGGAAGGACTCTTGGCCATCAAATACCGCACCAAGGACGACCATGGTGCAGTAGCGGGAGGTCCCATGCACTATATCCTTCTAGGGATGGGAGAAAAGTGGCGACCACTTGCTGTTTTGTTTGCAGTAGCAGGAGTATTGGTTGCTCTCTTGGGAATCGGAACCTTCACCCAAGTCAACTCGATTACAGAATCTATCCAAAATACAACGATGATTTCACCAGCCATCACAGCTCTCGTTTTGTCTGTTTTTGTAGCGATTGCAGTCTTTGGCGGACTCAAGTCCATTTCAAAGGTTTCAACTACTGTTGTTCCTTTTATGGCTATCATTTATATCTTAGGAACTCTTACAGTTATTTTCTTTAATATCGGGAAAATTCCTTCTACAATCGCTTTAATCTTGACATCGGCTTTTAGTCCCCTTGCTGCGGTAGGTGGATTTGCTGGTGCTAGCGTTCGGATGGCTATTCAAAATGGTGTGGCGCGTGGTGTGTTCTCAAATGAATCTGGTCTAGGTTCTGCTCCCATTGCAGCGGCTGCGGCTAAGACAAATGAACCAGTAGAGCAAGGTTTGATTTCTATGACAGGAACCTTTATTGATACTCTCATTATCTGTACTCTGACTGGTTTGACCATCTTGGTGACTGGTGTTTGGAGTGGTGACTTAAATGGGGTTGCCTTGACTCAGTCAGCCTTCTCAACAGTCTTTTCACACTTTGGGCCTGCCCTCTTGACCATCTTCCTTGTACTTTTTGCCTTCACAACGATTCTAGGTTGGAACTATTACGGAGAACGCTGTTTCGAGTTCCTCTTTGGTGTTCGTTTTATCTGGCTCTACCGTGTGGTCTTTGTGCTCATGGTCTTGTTGGGAGGATTTATCGAGTTGGATATGGTCTGGATTATCGCAGATATCGTCAACGCCTTGATGGTTCTGCCAAACTTGATTGCCCTCTTAGTCTTGTCGCCAGTCGTTATTGCTGAAACTAAAAAGTATTTTGACAAATAATGAAATCACACATGGCGTGTGATTTTTTTGCCTATAAATGATTTTTATCAAGCTGATATATAATATATATTATGCAAATGATTGGAAGTGTGATAAACTAATACTCAATGAAAATCAAAGAGCAAACTAGGAAGCTAGCCGCAAGCTGTACTTGAGTACGGTAAGGCGACGCTGACGCGGTTTGAATTTGATTTTCGAAGAGTATAATATACAACGAAAATCTTATGAGAGAATAAACCTTTGTCTTAAATAAACTTAGGAATCAGGATTTTATAAGATTTTCCAATAATATTAGTGTCAATAACAAGAAAAGAGGTATCTTATGACAACATTTACAATCCATACAGTAGAATCAGCACCTAAGAGAAGTGAAAGAAGTTCTTGAAACAGTAGAAAAAGACAACAATGGCTATATTCCCAACCTAATCGGTCTCTTGGCCAATGCACCGACTGCTTTAGAAGCCTACCGAACTGTCGCATCTATCAACCGTCGCAACAGCCTGACACCCGTTGAGCGTGAAGTGGTGCAAATCACGGCAGCCGTGACCAATGGTTGTGCCTTCTGTGTCGCAGGTCACACAGCCTTTTCCATCAAACAAATCCAGATGAATGATGACTTGATTCAAGCTCTTCGCAATCGTACTCCAATTGAAACAGATCCTAAATTGGATACCCTAGCTAAGTTTACTTTGGCAGTTATCAATACCAAGGGTCGTGTAGGAGATGAAGCCTTGTCTGAGTTTTTAGAAGCTGGCTACACCCAACAAAATGCCTTGGATGTGGTTCTTGGTGTCAGCCTAGCAAGCCTCTGTAACTATGCCAACAACCTAGCCAATACCCCAATTAACCCAGAATTGCAATCTTATGCTTAATTCATATCTGAGTAAAAAATGAAGTCTGAAATCAACGGACTTCGTTTTTTATCCCCTCATTTAAGCGCTTTTATGCTATACTGAAACTAACATGATTATTGGAGGTTAGGATGAAAAAACTCCCCTTGGTATTTTCTGGTTGTTTGCTAGGTTTAGCAGGATCTGGAAATCTTATTTTAGATACGTTGCTTAGGTTCTGTCACATCTTTTTAGTCTGACAGGTTTGATTTTGTGGATTTACTTTCTGCTTCTGCATCTTTTTAATTGGAAAGAAACCAAGCAAGAGTTGACCAAGCCCCCTCTTTTATCAGGAATGGCCACCTTTCCCATGGCTGGGATGATTTTATCGACCTATGTCTTTCGCGTCTTCCCTCATCTTCCTTTGGTAGCGCAAGGGCTCTGGTGGTGTTCATTTCTCTTGGATTTGGCCTTGATTGCTGGTTTCACTATCAAGTTTGCTTGTCCGGTCGGAGGGTTCATGCTACTCCTAGCTGGACGGTGCTTTATGTAGGGATAGCGGTAGCAGCCTTGACTTATCCTCTGGTGGGTATCATTGAAATTGCCTATGTGACCTTGAGTTTTGGTTTTCTTCTTACCTTCTATCTCTATCCCCTTATTTATAGTGATTTAAAGAAGCAACCACTCCCACTAGCCTTGCTTGGGCAAGAAGGTATCTACTGTGCTCCCTTTTCTTTGCTTTTGGCTTCTCTGGTTCGAGTTGGAGGAGCTAGCCTACCGACTTGGGTCTTGATTTTCATGCTTTTGGCTTCCCAATCCTTCTTTTTCTTTGTTTTGACTCGCCTACCCAATATTTTAAAACAAGGTTTTCAACCAGCCTTCTCAGCCCTCACCTTCCCGACTATTATCACAGCTACTTCGCTTAAGATGGCTCAGGGAATCTTGAAACTTCCATTTTTGGATTATTTGGTACTGGCTGAAACTGTTATTTGCCTAATCATTTTGCTCTTTGTATTAGGCGCTTATCTGATTTGGTTACGAAAAAAGGTCTAGCTAGAAATAGCTAAACCTTATTTTTTATGGTCTGATAACTTCAGCTCCACCCATGTATGGACGAAGAGCTTCTGGAATGGTCACAGAACCATCTGCATTTTGGTAGTTTTCAAGAATAGCAGCCACTGTACGTCCAACTGCAAGTCCAGAACCGTTTAAGGTATGGAGCAATTTCACCTTGCCATCTGCTTCATCACGGTAACGGATTTGGGCACGACGGGCTTGGAAATCTTCTGTGTTTGAACAGCTTGAGATTTCACGGTAAGTATTTTGGGCTGGAATCCACACTTCCAAGTCGTAAGTCTTCGCAGCTGAGAAGCCCATATCTCCAGAGAGAGAGCAACGACACGGTATGGAAGGTTGAGTTTTTGAAGAATGTTTTCAGCGTTGGCCGTCATTTTTTCCAATTCTTCGTAAGATTCTTCTGGTTTGGCAAATTTGACCATTTCAACCTTGTGGAATTGATGCAAACGAATCAAGCCACGAGTATCACGGCCAGCTGAACCAGCCTCAGAACGGAATGATGGACTCATAGCAGTGAAGTAGATTGGAAGATCTTTGCCGTCCAAGATTTCATCACGGTAGTAGTTTGTCAGAGGAACTTCAGCTGTAGGAATAAGGACATAATTGCTGTCGCTGAGTTCAAAAGTATCTTCCTTGAATTTTGGATATTGACCAGTACCAAACATAGAGTCATGGTTAACCATATAAGGTGTGATGACTTCAGTATAGCCTTCTTTTCCATGTTCATCCAACATAAAGTTGTAGATAGCACGTTCCAAACGAGCACCGAGGCCTTTATAGAAGAGGAAGCGAGCGCCTGTTACCTTACCACCGCGTTCCCAATCAAGGATACCAAGCTCTTCACCAAGATCCCAGTGAGCTTTTGGCTCAAAGTCAAACTCGCGTGGAGTCCCCCAACGGCGAACTTCCACATTGTCGTCTTCGTCCGCCCCAACAGGAACGCTGTCAGCTGGGATATTTGGAAGAGTAGTGGTAAATTCTGTCAATTTAGCATCGATTGCTGCCAATTCAGCATCCAAGGCTTTGACCTCAGCAGATAGAGTTTGCATGGCAGCAATCTTGTCATCTGCATTTTCCTTGTTACGTTTGGCTTGGGCAATCTCAGCAGAAACTGTGTTACGTTCTGCCTTGAGAGTTTCAACCTTGACCAAGATGTCACGACGCTTAGCATCGATTTCTTTCATCTCATTCAAGACAGCAGCATCTACACCACGTGTAGCCAATTTTTCTGCGACAGCATCAAAGTCTGTACGAATACGTTTGATATCTAACATAAGAACTCCTTTATGAAAAAAGCACACCTGACAAAGCGTTGGAGTGGCAGGGCCACGGTTCCATCCAACTTCACAGGTGTGCACTTGATTGTGTATGTAATTGTTATTAACGGTAGAATTTCACCTATCCCTCCTATCTGCTCGCAGCATCCGCAGACTTTCTGAAAGAAGAAGATAACCTACTTATCCGTTGCTATGATTATACTAAAGTTTCTACTTTTTTGCAAATAGATTTTTAAATTTTTGACCAATTGTCTGAATCAGGGTCGGAAGTTTGATGACCTTGTCATTACCCAGTTTTTCACGAGCAATTTTGAGAATGGCACCTGAGTCTTTTGAAGCAAAGAGGAATTTTCCTTTGTCTGTAAAGACTTCGAAGTGGCGACTGATTTTCCGCCCAGTGACATTGGCTCCAATTTGGTTGATATGGCTCCAAGGAATCTGGATAAATTGTTCAACATTGACATCGGGGTAAAATTCCAAAGCCTGATCTCCGACAAGGAATTTCCCAACTTTCCCAGCGATAGAGAGGTAGGAAGTGCCTGTCGTACTGAGGAGTACTGTTTTGTTAAGTGATTGAGCCATGCTTAGTCTTCCTTACTTTCTCCAAAAAGCATTGTAGAGGGCTTTAATTGCTGCTTTCTCTTGGTCTTTATTGACAACAAACATAATAGAAACTTCACTAGAACCTTGAGACATCATCTGGATGTTGATTTTGTTTTCAGATAGAGCGCGTGTCGCAGTAGCAGTCACTCCGATATGGCTCTTCATTTTTTCACCAACAATCATAATGATAGAAAGGTCGTGTTCGATTTCTGCATGATCTACTTTAGCCTTTTGAACCAACTGACGCAGGATTTCTTCTTCCTTGATGGGAGTTAGTTCGCGAGAACGGAGAATGATAGAAAGATTGTCGATACCTGTTGGCATATGTTCCCAACCGATGTTAAGTTCTTCCAGGATTTGCAGAACCTTGCGGCCAAATCCAACCTCACGGTTCATGAGGTATTTCGACATGTTAATGCTGACAAAGCCTGAGTCACCAGCAATTCCCACAACTGGAAATTCATCACTACTGTGTTTTAGAACGATACGAGTACCCGGATGGTCAGGGTTGTTGGTATTCTTGATAACCAGAGGAATTTTTCCACGGTAGGCAGGAAGAAGAGCCTCGTCATGAAGGACTGAGAAGCCTGCATAGGCCAACTCGCGCATTTCACGGTAGGTTAACTTAGGAATCGAGTGTGGTTGGTGAATGATTCCAGGGTGGGCTGCAAAGATACCATCAACGTCCGTAAAGTTTTCATAGAGGTCGGCTTTTACACCTAAGCAGCAATGATAGAACCTGTAATGTCTGATCCTCCACGTGAGAAGGTACAGATTTGATTTTCCTTAGTGACACCAAAGAAACCAGGAATGACAAGGACTTCATTGGTGTTTGTCAATTCTTCAATCTTGTCATAACTTGATGGAATGATGCGAGCGTGACCAGGTTCACTTGTGACCACAATCCCAGCTTCTCTAGGGTGCATATAGCGTGCATCGATACCATTTTGGTTAAAGTAGGCAGCAATCAATTTGGCATTGTTATTTTCACTTACTGCTAGGAAAGTATCGTAGAGAAATTCATTTTCTTCAATAGGAAGAGTGGCCAAGGCGTGAATGCTTTTAGAAATTTTTTCTAGCACAGCTGGTTTTAGTCCCAATTCACTAACCATAGCAGCATAGCGGTCGATAATCCAGCTTTGGCTCTTGCTAATATCGTTACCCGCAACATAGTCGCGGTAGTATTTAATCAGGGCATCCGTAACCTTAGTATCTTCAGCATTGCGTTTACCAGGCGCAGAAACGACTACAAAACGACGCTCTGAATCGCTTTTGACGATGTTTAAAACTTTTTCTAATTGACTAGCAGAGGCAAGAGAACTACCTCCAAATTTAACAACTTTCATAAGAACTCCTAAAGTAAGTATTTTATACGATTATAGCAGAAAGAAAGGCTTTTTTCAATGAAGAAAATAAGATGCTTTATAGGATAAAGCGAGCCTTTCCAATCGGCTGAGACACTTTCAGTCAATTTTTTCTTGCTTTCTGTTCCCAAAAAAGATATACTTTGAAAATAAAATAATTCAATACTCAATGAAAATCAAAGAGCAAACTAGGAAGCTAGCCGTAGTCAGCTCAAAGCACTGCTTTGAGGTTGTGGATAGAACTGACGAAGTCAGCTCAAAATACTGTTTTGAGGTTGCAGATGGAAGTTGACGTAGTTTGAAGAGATTTTCGAAGAGTATAAACTGCTTATAAAATAAAAAGGAGTCCAGATGGAACATATTATTTATCAGCTTGAAGAGGATTTGGCAATTATTACTTTAAACCGTCCTGATGTCGCTAATGGTTTCCATATTCCCATGTGTGAGGAGATCTTAGAAGCCTTGACTCTGGCAGAAGAAAATCCAGCTGTGCATTTTATCTTAATCAATGCCAATGGAAAGGTCTTCTCAGTTGGGGGAGATTTGGTAGAGATGAAGCGGGCAGTGGATGAGGATGATATTCCATCATTGACAAAAATCGCAGAGTTGGTCAATACGATTTCTTATAAAATCAAGCAAATAGCCAAACCTGTTTTAATGGAAGTTGACGGTGCTGTTGCAGGTGCCGCAGCGAATATGGCTGTTGCGGCAGATTTCTGTTTGGCGACGGATAAGGCTAAGTTTATCCAAGCCTTTGTTGGTGTTGGTTTGGCTCCAGATGCAGGGGGAATTCATCTCTTGAGCCGCAGTATCGGTGTGACGCGTGCTGCTCAATTAGCTATGACAGGAGAGGCTTTAACGGCAGAAAAAGCCCTAGAATGGGGGTTGGTTTACCGCGTTTCTGAAGCTGAAAAACTTGAAAAGACGAGAGAACAGCTTCTTAAAAAATTAAGACGTGCTTCAAGTAATTCCTATGCTGCCATTAAGAAGTTGGTTTGGGAGAGCCAGTTTAAAGACTGGCAGGGTTACGCTACTTTAGAACTGAACCTACAGAAATCCTTAGCTCAAACAGAGGATTTCAAAGAAGGAGTGCGAGCTCATTCGGAGAGAAGAAGACCTAAATTTACAGGAAAATAAAAAATACTTGCATCATTCTTTGAATTTTGATATAATTCTTTCTGTCAAATGTTTTGATTGTAAAAGTTTTTTGAAGAAGGAGGGATATGAAAAATGGACTACCAACGAATCAATGAATATTTAACATCTATATTTAACAATGTCCTTGTAATTGAGGAAGTGAACTTGAGAGGTAGTCGTTTTAAGGATATCTCCATCAAAGAAATGCATACGATTGATGTCATCGGTAAGGCTCCAGATGTGACTCCAAGTCAAGTGTCAAAAGAGTTGATGGTAACTCTTGGAACTGTTACGACAAGTTTGAACAATTTAGAGCGTAAGGGCTACATTGAGCGAGTTCGGTCAGAACAGGATCGTCGTGTGGTGCATCTGCATTTGACAAAGAAGGGGCGCTTGATCCATAGACTGCATAAACGCTTCCACAAGGCCATGGTAGAAAAAATTATTGATGGCATGAGCGAGGAAGAAATTGATGTTATGAGCAAAGGTTTGACTAATCTTTACCAATTTTTGGAGGATTTGAAATAATGGCTTTTGCAAAAATAAGCCAGGTTGCTCATTATGTGCCAGAGCAAGTGGTTACAAATCACGACTTGGCTCAGATTATGGATACCAATGATGAGTGGATTTCAAGTCGAACGGGAATACGACAAAGGCATATTTCAAGAACAGAATCTACCAGTGATTTGGCTACGGAAGTTGCTAAGAAACTGATGGCAAAAGCTGGAATAATAGGAGAGGAACTGGATTTTATCATCCTAGCTACCATTACTCCAGATTCGATGATGCCCTCTACAGCTGCTCGTGTTCAAGCTAATATTGGTGCTAATAAAGCCTTTGCTTTTGACTTAACCGCGGCTTGCAGTGGATTTGTATTTGCTCTTTCAACTGCTGAAAAGTTTATCGCTTCTGGTCGCTTTCAAAAAGGCTTGGTGATTGGTAGTGAAACCCTCTCTAAGGCAGTCGATTGGTCGGATCGATCAACAGCTGTGTTGTTTGGAGATGGTGCTGGTGGTGTCTTGTTAGAAGCTAGCGAGCAAGAGAATTTCTTAGCTGAGAGTCTCAATAGCGATGGAAGTCGCAGTGAGTGTTTAACTTATGGGCATTCAGGTTTGCATTCTCCATTTTCAGATCAAGAAAGTGCAGATTCATTTTTGAAGATGGATGGACGCGCAGTCTTTGATTTTGCCATTCGAGATGTAGCCAAGTCTATCAAGCAGACTATTGAAGAATCTCCTATAGAGGCGACAGACTTGGATTATCTGCTATTGCATCAGGCTAATATCCGTATTTTGGATAAGATGGCTAGAAAAATTGGTGTTGACCGAGACAAACTTCCAGCCAATATGATGGAATATGGCAATACCAGTGCAGCCAGTATCCCGATTTTACTTTCAGAGTGTGTAGAACAAGGTCTCATCCCTTTAGATGGTAGCCAGACTGTTCTTCTATCAGGCTTCGGTGGAGGCTTGACCTGGGGCACGCTCATTCTTACAATTTAGGTAATCATGTGGTGAACACATTGTTATAAAAAACTATTTATTTTAAAGGAGTCCTATCATGGCAGTATTTGAAAAAGTACAAGAAATTATCGTTGAAGAACTTGGAAAAGATGCATCAGAAGTAACACTTGAATCAACTTTTGATGATTTGGACGCTGATTCATTGGACTTGTTCCAAGTAATCTCAGAAATCGAAGATGCTTTTGATATCCAAATCGAAGCAGAAGATGACTTGAAAACAGTTGGTGACTTGGTTGCCTACGTTGAAGAGCAAACAAAATAATACTCAATGAAAATCAAAGAGCAAACTAGGAAGCTAGCCGCAGGCTGTACTTGAGTACGGCAAGGTGACGCTGACGTGGTTTGAATTTGATTTTCGAAGAGTATAAGCAGAATATAGATAGAAGGAGTAGGGAAACCCGCTCCCTCTTGTTTAGGCAATAGTTTGATTGTCAAATTATGACAGTATCGAACTATTACGTAAGCAAGAAACGATGGAGGCACTATGAAAACGCGTATTACAGAATTATTGAACATTGATTATCCTATCTTTCAAGGAGGAATGGCTTGGGTTGCTGATGGTGATTTGGCAGGGGCTGTTTCTAAAGCTGGAGGACTAGGGATTATCGGTGGGGGAAATGCCCCGAAAGAAGTTGTCAAGGCAAATATTGATAAGATCAAATCATTGACGGATAAACCCTTTGGTGTCAACATCATGCTCTTGTCTCCCTTTGTGGAAGATATTGTAGATCTCGTTATCGAGGAAGGTGTTAAGGTAGTGACAACAGGTGCAGGAAATCCTGGTAAATACATGGAACGTTTCCATGAAGCTGGGATAATCGTTATTCCTGTCGTTCCTAGTGTTGCTTTAGCTAAACGCATGGAAAAAATCGGTGCAGACGCTGTTATTGCAGAAGGAATGGAAGCTGGGGGGCATATCGGTAAATTAACAACCATGACCTTGGTGCGACAGGTAGCCACAGCTGTATCTATTCCTGTTATTGCTGCAGGAGGAATTGCGGATGGTGAAGGTGCTGCGGCTGGCTTTATGCTAGGTGCAGAGGCTGTACAGGTGGGGACACGGTTTGTAGTTGCAAAAGAGTCGAATGCCCATCCAAACTACAAGGAGAAAATTTTAAAAGCAAGGGATATTGATACTACGATTTCAGCTCAGCACTTTGGTCATGCTGTTCGTGCTATTAAAAATCAGTTGACTAGAGATTTTGAACTGGCTGAAAAAGATGCCTTTAAGCAGGAAGATCCTGATTTAGAAATCTTTGAACAAATGGGAGCAGGCGCCCTAGCCAAAGCAGTTGTTCACGGTGATGTGGATGGTGGCTCTGTCATGGCAGGTCAAATCGCAGGGCTTGTTTCTAAAGAAGAAACAGCTGAAGAAATCCTAAAAGATTTGTATTACGGAGCAGCTAAGAAAATTCAAGAAGAAGCCTCTCGCTGGGCAGGAGTTGTAAGAAATGACTAAAACAGCCTTTTTATTTGCTGGTCAAGGTGCCCAGTATCTAGGGGTGGGACGGGATCTCTATGATCACTACCCTATTGTCAAAGAAACGATTGATCGAGCGAGTCAGGTGCTCGGTTATGATTTGCGTTATCTCATCGATAGGGAAGAAGACAAACTCAATCAGACCCGCTATACGCAACCAGCCATTCTAGCGACTTCGGTTGCTATCTACCGTTTATTGCAAGAAAAGGGCTATCAGCCTGATATGGTTGCTGGTTTATCTCTTGGAGAATACTCTGCCTTGGTGGCAAGCGGCGCCTTGGATTTTGAAGATGCGGTTGCCTTGGTAGCTAAGCGTGGAGCCTATATGGAAGAAGCGGCTCCTGCTGACTCTGGTAAGATGGTAGCAGTTCTCAATACGCCAGTAGAGGTCATTGAAGAAGCCTGTCAAAAAGCTTCTGAACTTGGAGTGGTTACTCCAGCCAACTATAACACACCTGCACAAATCGTCATTGCTGGAGAAGTGGTTGCAGTTGATCGAGCGGTTGAACTTTTGCAAGAAGCAGGTGCCAAACGCTTGATTCCTCTCAAGGTGTCAGGTCCCTTTCACACCGCTCTCCTTGAACCTGCTAGCCAGAAACTAGCTGAAACTCTAGCTCAGGTAAGTTTTTCAGATTTTACTTGTCCCCTAGTCGGCAATACAGAAGCTGCTGTGATGCAAAAAGAGGACATTGCTCAGCTCTTGACGCGTCAGGTCAAGGAACCCGTTCGTTTCTATGAAAGTATTGGGGTCATGCAAGAAGCAGGCATAAGCAACTTTATCGAGATTGGACCGGGGAAAGTCTTGTCAGGTTTTGTTAAAAAAATTGATCAAACTGCTCACTTAGCTCATGTGGAAGATCAAGCGAGTTTAGTAGCACTTTTAGAAAAATAGACTAAAATAAGTAGAAGTTTTGAAAGGAAAAAAATGAAACTAGAACATAAAAATATCTTTATTACAGGTTCGAGTCGTGGAATTGGTCTTGCCATCGCCCACAAATTTGCTCAAGCAGGAGCCAACATTGTCTTAAACAGTCGTGGGGCAATCTCAGAAGAATTGCTCGCTGAGTTTTCAAACTATGGTATCAAGGTGGTTCCCATTTCAGGAGATGTATCAGATTTTGCAGACGCTAAGCGTATGATTAATCAAGCTATTGCAGAACTGGGTTCAGTAGATGTTTTGGTCAACAATGCAGGGATCACCCAAGATACTCTTATGCTCAAGATGACAGAAGCAGATTTTGAAAAAGTGCTCAAGGTCAATCTGACTGGTGCCTTTAATATGACACAATCAGTCTTGAAACCGATGATGAAAGCCAGAGAAGGTGCTATCATTAATATGTCTAGTGTTGTTGGTTTGATGGGGAATATTGGTCAAGCTAACTATGCTGCTTCTAAGGCTGGCTTGATTGGCTTTACCAAGTCTGTGGCACGCGAGGTCGCTAGTCGGAATATACGAGTCAATGTGATTGCTCCAGGAATGATTGAGTCTGATATGACCGCTATCTTATCAGATAAGATTAAGGAAGCTACACTAGCTCAGATTCCGATGAAAGAATTTGGGCAGGCAGAGCAGGTTGCAGATTTGACAGTATTTTTAGCAGGCCAAGATTATCTAACTGGTCAAGTGGTTGCCATTGATGGTGGCTTAAGTATGTAGCGAAAGCTAGAGGTGAAAAGAATGAAACTAAATCGAGTAGTGGTAACAGGTTATGGAGTAACATCTCCAATCGGAAATACACCAGAAGAATTTTGGAATAGTTTAGCAACTGGGAAAATCGGCATTGGTGGCATTACAAAATTTGATCATAGTGACTTTGATGTGCATAATGCGGCAGAAATCCAAGATTTTCCGTTCGATAAATACTTTGTAAAAAAAGATACCAACCGTTTTGATAACTATTCTTTATATGCCTTGTATGCAGCCCAAGAGGCTGTAAATCATGCCAATCTTGATGTAGAGGCTCTTAATAGGGATCGTTTTGGTGTTATCGTTGCATCTGGTATTGGTGGAATCAAGGAAATTGAAGATCAGGTACTTCGCCTTCATGAAAAAGGACCCAAACGTGTCAAACCAATGACTCTTCCAAAAGCTTTACCAAATATGGCTTCTGGGAATGTAGCCATGCGTTTTGGTGCAAACGGTGTTTGTAAATCTATCAATACTGCCTGCTCTTCATCAAATGATGCGATTGGGGATGCCTTCCGCTCCATTAAGTTTGGTTTCCAAGATGTGATGTTGGTGGGAGGAACAGAAGCTTCTATCACACCTTTTGCCATCGCTGGTTTCCAAGCCTTAACAGCTCTCTCTACTACAGAGGATCCAACTCGTGCTTCGATCCCATTTGATAAGGATCGCAATGGGTTTGTTATGGGTGAAGGTTCAGGGATGTTGGTTCTAGAAAGTCTTGAACACGCTGAAAAACGTGGAGCTACTATCCTGGCTGAAGTGGTTGGTTACGGAAATACTTGTGATGCCTACCACATGACTTCTCCACATCCAGAAGGTCAGGGAGCTATCAAGGCCATCAAACTAGCCTTGGAAGAAGCTGAGATTTCTCCAGAGCAAGTAGCCTATGTCAATGCTCACGGAACGTCAACTCCTGCCAATGAAAAAGGAGAAAGTGGTGCTATCGTAGCTGTTCTTGGTAAGGAAGTACCTGTATCATCAACCAAGTCTTTTACAGGACATTTGCTGGGGGCTGCGGGTGCAGTAGAAGCTATCGTCACCATCGAAGCTATGCGTCATAACTTTGTACCAATGACAGCTGGGACAAGTGAAGTATCAGATTATATCGAAGCTAATGTCGTTTATGGACAAGGCTTGGAGAAAGAAATTCCATACGCTATTTCAAATACTTTTGGTTTTGGAGGCCACAATGCAGTTCTTGCTTTCAAACGTTGGGAGAATAGATAAGTATGAATTTAAACGATATTAAAGACTTGATGACTCAATTTGACCAGTCAAGTTTGAGAGAATTTTCTTATAAAAATGGGACGGATGAGTTGCAGTTTAGCAAGAATGAAGCGAGATCTGTGCCTGAAGTTGCAACTCAAGTCGCTCCAGCACCCGTTCTAGCAACACCGAGTCCAGTAGCTCCTACATCTGCTCCAGCAGAGACTGTAGCAGAAGAAGTTCCAGCTCCAGCTGAAGCAAGTGTGGCTACTGAGGGAAATCTTGTAGAGAGTCCACTTGTTGGAGTGGTTTACTTGGCTGCTGGACCAGATAAACCTGCCTTCGTTACAGTTGGTGATAGTGTCAAAAAAGGTCAAACATTGGTCATTATCGAAGCCATGAAAGTCATGAATGAAATCCCAGCTCCTAAGGATGGTGTGGTAACGGAAATTCTCGTCTCTAACGAAGAAATGGTTGAGTTTGGTAAAGGATTGGTATGTATCAAATGATCGATATTCAAGGAATCAAAGAAGCCCTTCCCCACCGTTATCCTATGCTTCTAGTGGACCGTGTCTTGGAAGTGAGCGAGGATACCATTGTTGCTATCAAAAATGTGACCATCAACGAGCATTTCTTTAACGGTCATTTTCCTCAATACCCAGTTATGCCAGGTGTTCTGATTATGGAAGCCTTGGCGCAAACTGCTGGTGTGTTGGAGTTATCAAAACCTGAAAATAAAGGAAAACTGGTCTTTTACGCTGGTATGGACAAGGTTAAGTTCAAGAAGCAAGTTGTACCAGGCGACCAATTGGTTATGACAGCGACTTTTGTAAAACGTCGTGGCACCATAGCTGTGGTTGAAGCAAAGGCTGAAGTGGATGGCAAGCTTGCAGCCAGTGGTACCCTTACTTTTGCAATTGGGAACTAAGGAGGTTCTCCATGTTTCGAAAAATTTTAATTGCCAATCGTGGTGAAATTGCGGTTCGTATTATCCGTGCGGCACGTGAATTGGGGATTGCGACGGTAGCGGTTTATTCAACTGCTGATAAGGAAGCCCTCCATACGCTTTTAGCAGATGAAGCGGTTTGTATCGGCCCTGGCAAGGCTACAGAGTCTTATCTCAATATTAATGCGGTTCTATCAGCTGCAGTCTTGACTGAGGCAGAAGCTATTCACCCAGGTTTTGGATTTCTCAGTGAAAATTCCAAATTTGCAACCATGTGTGAAGAGGTGGGAATCAAGTTTATCGGTCCATCTGGCCATGTTATGGATATGATGGGGGATAAGATCAATGCGCGTGCTCAGATGATCAAAGCTGGTGTTCCAGTCATTCCAGGTTCGGATGGAGAAGTGCATAACTCTGAAGAAGCTTTGATTGTTGCTGAAAAAATTGGCTATCCTGTTATGCTCAAGGCTTCAGCAGGTGGAGGTGGTAAAGGGATTCGTAAGGTTGAAAAACCAGATGACCTCGTTTCTGCCTTTGAAACTGCCTCTAGTGAGGCCAAGGCCAATTATGGCAATGGTGCCATGTACATAGAACGGGTTATCTATCCAGCTCGGCACATTGAGGTTCAAATCCTAGGTGATGAGCATGGACATGTGATTCACTTGGGTGAACGGGATTGTTCTCTTCAAAGGAATAACCAAAAGGTTTTGGAAGAAAGTCCCTCGATTGCAATCGGAAAAACGCTGCGTCATGAAATAGGTGCTGCTGCTGTTCGAGCGGCAGAGTTTGTTGGCTATGAGAATGCAGGGACTATTGAGTTTCTTCTTGATGAAGCAAGTAGCAACTTCTACTTCATGGAAATGAATACTCGTGTTCAGGTGGAACATCCAGTAACAGAATTTGTTTCAGGTGTGGATATCGTTAAGGAACAGATTCGCATTGCGGCAGGTCAGCCCCTGTCTGTTAAGCAAGAAGATATTGTCCTACGCGGTCATGCCATCGAGTGTCGTATCAATGCAGAAAACCCAGCCTTTAACTTTGCTCCAAGTCCAGGTAAGATTACCAATCTCTATCTGCCAAGTGGTGGAGTTGGCTTGCGCGTGGATTCAGCAGTTTATCCAGGCTATACTATTCCGCCTTATTATGATAGTATGATTGCCAAAATCATCGTACACGGCGAAAATCGTTTTGACGCCTTGATGAAAATGCAACGTGCCCTCTATGAATTAGAGATTGAAGGAGTGCAGACCAATGCAGATTTCCAGCTTGACCTCATTTCAGATCGCAATGTCATTGCTGGGGATTATGATACTTCCTTCTTGATGGAAACCTTCTTACCTAAATATCAAGAAAAAGAATAAAATGACTTTAAGAGTTTAAACCGAAAAGGGGAATCAATGGCTCTATTTAGTAAAAAAGATAAGTATATTCGAATCAATCCCAATCGTTCGGTTAGGGAAAAACCTCAAGCTAAGCCAGAGGTTCCAGATGAATTATTTTCCCAGTGTCCAGGCTGTAAGCATACCATTTATCAGAAGGATCTGGGAAGTGAGCGTATCTGTCCGCACTGTAGCTATACCTTTCGTATTTCTGCCCAAGAACGCTTGGCTTTGATGATTGATATGGGAACCTTCAAGGAATTGTTTACAGGGATTGAAAGCAAGGATCCCTTGCATTTCCCTGGTTATCAAAAGAAACTAGCAACTATGCGTGAAAAAACAGGTCTGGATGAAGCCGTTGTGACAGGAACAGCTCTTATAAAAGGTCAGACTGTGGCTCTTGGGATTATGGATTCTAACTTTATCATGGCTTCTATGGGTACGGTTGTAGGTGAAAAAATCACTCGTTTGTTTGAGTATGCGACTGTCGAAAAATTGCCAGTTGTCCTATTCACAGCCTCTGGTGGAGCCCGTATGCAGGAAGGAATCATGAGTCTCATGCAGATGGCTAAGATCTCTGCGGCGGTTAAACGCCATTCAAATGCTGGTCTCTTTTACCTGACCATTTTGACAGATCCAACGACTGGTGGTGTGACAGCTTCTTTCGCTATGGAAGGCGATATCATTCTGGCTGAACCACAGAGCTTGGTTGGTTTTGCTGGGCGTCGTGTCATTGAAAATACGGTTCGTGAAAGCTTGCCTGAGGATTTCCAAAAGGCAGAATTCCTATTAGAACATGGCTTTGTGGATGCTATTGTCAAAAGAAGAGACTTACCAGATATGATTGCTAGCCTAGTCAGATTGCATGGAGGGAGTCCTAGATGAATATTGCAAAAATAGTCAGAGAAGCGCGTGAGCAGAGTCGCTTGACAACCTTGGACTTTGCGACAGGCATTTTTGATGAATTTATCCAATTACATGGTGACCGTTCTTTTCGTGATGATGGTGCAGTTGTTGGTGGTATTGGTTGGCTTGGAGACCAAGCTGTAACAGTGGTTGGTATTCAAAAAGGCAAGAGTTTGCAAGACAACCTCAAACGGAATTTTGGCCAACCACATCCAGAAGGCTACCGAAAGGCACTGCGGTTGATGAAACAGGCTGAGAAATTTGGCCGTCCAGTTGTGACCTTTATCAATACAGCAGGTGCTTATCCTGGTGTCGGAGCGGAAGAACGTGGACAGGGAGAAGCTATTGCTCGCAATCTCATGGAAATGAGTGACCTGAAAGTTCCTATTATTGCCATCATTATCGGTGAAGGTGGTTCAGGTGGGGCTCTGGCTCTAGCCGTTGCGGACCGTGTTTGGATGCTGGAAAATTCTATCTATGCTATTCTCAGTCCAGAAGGCTTTGCTTCCATTTTATGGAAGGACGGAACTCGTGCCATGGAAGCAGCAGAACTGATGAAAATCACTTCCCATGAACTGTTAGAAATGGACGTGGTGGACAAGGTGATTTCTGAAGCAGGACTTTCTAGTAAAGAACTGATTAAGAGTGTCAAGAAAGAACTTCAAGCTGAGCTGGCTAGACTTTCACAAAAACCGCTAGAAGAGTTGCTGGAAGAACGCTATCAACGATTTAGAAAATACTAATACCTCAGAATACGCAAAAACTAGAACTGGCAGTTAGTTCTAGTTTTTATGTGGTTCTTACTCTGTATCAAGGACGAAGTAAAAGGTGCTTGGAAGACCAAACACCTTTTCGATTATTCATTTTTTTCTGTTACAAACTGGCTGAGCAGTCCGTTGATAAAGCGGGCTGATTTTTGATCTGAAAAATTCTTAGCGAGTTCAATAGCTTCATTGACTGCTACCAGCTGAGGTGTATCAAATGATGTGATTTCAAAGATACCCAAGCGTAGTAAGTTTTTTTCGACCAAAGTCAAACGTTCAACTGTCCAGCCTGACTTGAGGTGCTGGTTGATTTGTGTATCCAACTCGTCTTTTTGTGCTTGAACACCAGAAACCAAATTTAGAAGAAAGGCTGGGATTTGCACATCTGCATCTTCACGGTCATGTGTGTAGGCAAAGCGACAAGCTGTTTCCATATCTGTGTCGAATTCAAGGCTCATAAGAGCTTGAAAAGCGCCTTTACGAAGTTCGCGTCTAGATTCTAATAATGGACTAGTCATTGAGGAAGTCCTCGTTAAATAGATCTTTCAACTCTGGTTTAGGTGTTTTGTCTGGAACAATTCCTGTAACATGGATATTGACAGCAGAAAGTTCCACATCAGCCATATCATGGACAGCATCTTTGACTGCTTTTTGAATAGCAATAGCTACTTTTGGTACTTTCACACCGTACTCAAGATAGAGATAGATGTCAGCAGTTAGCTCTTCATTGTTTTCTTTTAAGTAGACGCCGCGACCAAGAGAGAGTTTTGATAGGGTGTCAGATACGGATTTATTTGAAAATGAGTGGACACCATCAACTTTAGCAGTTGCGATGGCAATGATTTTTTCAAGTACACGTGGAGCGATAACGATTTCGCCAAATTGTTCTTCAATTCCCATAGAATGACCTCTTTCTAGAGATTAGGCACGAGAAACGTAAGTTCCTTCTGCAGTGTTGATGATCAATTTTTGTCCAGCTTCGATGAAGTCTGGAACGTTGACAACAAGTCCAGTTTCCATGGTTGCTGGTTTACCAGAACCTGTAACAGTAGCACCTTTGATAGATGGTTGTGTTTCAGCAACTGTCAATTCAACAGTAGTTGGTACAGTTACACCGATTACTTCAGTTCCGTAGAATTGGATTTTCACATCAGAGTTTTCAAGGATGTAAAGCAACTCATTTTCAACATTTACGACTGGTATTTCGTATTGGTCGTAAGTTTCAGTGTTCATGAAGTAGGCAGTTTCATCCATTTTGTACAAGTATTGAGCTGGAACAGTTTCGATAATAGCTTGTTCGAATTTTTCTTCTGGACGGTAGCTTGTATCAAATGTAGAACCAGTACGGACATCACGCAATTTCATACGCATGATTGTGTTCCCTTTACCTGGTTTGTGGTGGCTAGCTTCCAAAACGCGGATCAATTTTCCGTCTGCAGTTTCAAATGTCATACCAGCTTTCAATTTGCTTGCTTCAATCATGTTTTTACCTCTTTAATAAATATTATTACTCTTCATTTTACCATAAAATCTTCTGGAAATAAAGCCAAAATAGTTATTGGGAGATGGTAGGGGAGAAAAAACCAACCTCAAGGCTGGTTTCTTTTACATATTAATCTTCTTTCAACTTCGCCAATTCCTGTGCAAGTAGTTTAAGGGCAACTTGTGGGTTGGCTTGGCCTTTGGTTGCCTTCATAAGGAATCCTGTAAAGGCCTTGTCGGAGTTACGTTTGCCTGACTTGAAGTCGGCAACAGCAGCTTCGTTATCGGCAAAGACTTGGTGGATGATTGGGATCAAGATAGCTGGATCTGAAATTTGAACCATACCTGCTTTTTCCACGTATTCACGCGCGCCACCGCCATTTTTAGCTAGATGGACAAAGACTTTCTTGGCAATCTTAGATGAAATAGTACCGTCTTCGATGATGGCAATCATTTCAACCAAGTTTTCTGGTGTCAATTCGATTTGTTCCAGTGTTTTACCTTCAGCATTCAAGAACTGAGCGACTTCCCCTTGGAGCCAGTTAGAGACTTGTTTGGCATCACCACCTAGGGCAACAGCTTTTTCAAAGAAGTCAGAAGTGACTTTATTAGCAGTCAACTGACTAGCATCGTAGTCTGATAAACCAAGGTCAGATACATAACGCGCACGACGTTCTTTTGGAAACTCTGGTAACTCTGTACGCATTTCTTCGATCCACTCGTCTGAAATTTCAAAGAGGGGTAGGTCTGGTTCTGGGAAGTAGCGGTAGTCTGCAGCACCTTCCTTGACACGCATGAGGATGGTTGCCTTGTTGGCTTCATCGTAACGGCGTGTTTCCTGGCGGATTTGACCACCTGAACGAAGGATTTCGGCTTGACGTTGAACTTCGTATTCAAGACCTTTGCGAACGTTTGAGAAGGAGTTGAGGTTTTTCAACTCAGTTTTGGTACCGAATTTTTCTTGACCATAAGGGCGAAGGGAGATGTTGGCATCCACACGCATAGAACCCTCTTCCATCTTAACGTCAGAAATGCCAGCGTACTGGATAACTTCCTTGAGGGCTGTTAGATAAGCGTAGGCTTCCTCTGGGGAACGCATGTCGGCTTCAGATACAATCTCAATCAAGGGTACCCCTTGGCGGTTGAGGTCAACGTAAGAGTAGCCATCTGTACCGTGGGTGTTTTTACCAGCGTCTTCCTCTAGGTGGGCACGTTCGATACCGATTTTCTTAGTCGTACCGTCTTCAAGCTCCACTTCAATCCAACCGTTATAACCGATTGGCTCATCAAACTGAGAAATTTGGTAGGCCTTTGGATTATCAGGGTAGAAGTAGTTTTTGCGGTCAAAGTGCATCTTTTTATGGATGTCCATGTTGAGGGCAAGAGCAGCCTTGATACCGGCATCGACAACACCTTTGTTGAGAACCGGCAGAACTCCTGGGAAAGACCAGTCAATCACGTTAGTGTTGGCGTTTTGGTCATTTCCAAAGTGGGCAGAAGTAGGTGAGAAGATTTTTGAATTGGTGTTGAGCTCTACGTGGACTTCAAGTCCGATGACTGTTTCAAAGTTCATTAGTTGTCACCTCCAAAAATCACGGGTTGTTGTTTGTGGTAGTCTGTTGTTGCTTCAAAAGCAGCAGCAGCTTGGTAAATAGTTTCCTCAGAGTACTTAGGACCAATCAATTGCAGACCAACAGGTAGACCTTGAGAGAATCCAGCAGGAATCGAAATCCCTGGAAGACCTGCCAAGTTGACTGGTATTGTCAAAAGGTCAGCTAAGTACATAGCAACTGGGTCATGGTTGAGAGAATCCAAGTCATAGGCAACACTTGGAGCAGTTGGGCCCAAAATCAAGTCGTAATTTGCGAAGACTTTTTCGAAATCTTGGATGATAAGGGTACGGACCTGTCCAGCCTTCTTATAGTAGGCATCGTAGTAACCTGATGAAAGGCTGAAAGTACCTAGCATGATACGGCGTTTCACTTCTTCACCAAAACCTTGGCTACGGCTGTTTACATAGATTTCATCAAGGTTGATTGCATCTTCTGCGCGGTAGCCGTAACGGATACCGTCAAAGCGTTGCAAGTTTGATGAAGCTTCTGATGAAGCGATGATGTAGTAAACGGCAACACCGTATTTAGAGTGAGGAAGGCTGACTTCTTCGACGGTAGCGCCCAATTTTTCAAAGTGCTTAGCAGCATTCAGAATAGTTTCCTTAACCTCTGGGTCAATTCCTTCACCTAGGTATTCCTTAGGTAAAGCAATTTTCATGCCCTTGATGTCTTGACCAATTTTTGAAGTAAAGTCGGCAATGCGGACAGGGGCAGAAGTAGAGTCTTTGGAATCTTCGCTGGCAATCGCGTTGAGCAAGAGGGCATTCTCCTTAACTGTCGGTGCGAAAGGACCAATCTGGTCTAATGAGCTACCAAAGGCAATGAGACCGAAACGTGAAACTGTTCCGTAGGTTGGTTTGAGACCAACGATTCCGTTGAAGGCAGCAGGTTGGCGGATGGAACCACCAGTATCAGAACCAAGTGACAAGCGAACTTGTCCTGAGGCTACAGCTGCGGCAGAACCACTTGATGACCCACCAGGAACCTTGCTGTGGTCCCAAGCGTTTTTAGTTGCTCCGTAGTGTGAAGTTTCACCTGAACCACCCATAGCAAATTCGTCCATGTTGGTCTTTCCAACGACAATCATGCCCTTGGTTTTTGCATTGGCAACAGCTGTCGCATCAAAGATTGGCTCATAGTTGTAGAGCATTTTTGAGGCAGCAGTTGTGAGAATACCGTCTGTAGAGATGTTATCCTTAACAGCAAGTGGAATTCCTGAAAGGACATTGTCAGCATCAATTCCAGCTTCATCAATGGCTTTAGCTTGAACAAGAGCTTGCTCCTCAGCGATGGTGACAAATGAATTGAGGGCTTCCTCACGAGACTTGATATTTTCAAGTGTTGCTTGGGTCAATTCTGTTGCAGAAATTTCCTTAGAGACAAGGAGATTGTGCAACTCTTCAATAGTTTTATCGTTAAAAGTCATTAGGCATCTCCTCCATCGTCTAGGATAGCTGGCACCTTGATATAGTAGTTGTCTTTTTCAGGTACGTTTTTAAACAAGCGATCACGGTCTGTTCCTTCTTCGGTCACATCAGGGCGGAGTACAGTCTTGCGGTCAGCCATAGTCGTAGTAGGTGCGACACCAGTTGTGTCAACTTCGCCCAGCAATTCAACCATGTCAACAATCTTAGACAAGGTGGTCGCAAAGGCAGCAGTTTCTTCTTCAGAGAATCTTAATTTTGAAAGATTGGCAACGTGTGTTACCTCTTCTTGCGTAATTTTCATCTTGCATCCTTTCGTGAAATGATGATTTTTAGTCTGTTCTATTTTACCATATTTTCCTATAAATAAGGGAGGGGGAAGTGAAAAGAAATAGAAATTGAAAAAAATGCTAAAATCCGATATAATGAAGTGTTGAAAGGAATGGTAAAATCCAATGTAAAAATCATTCTTAGCTATTGAAACAAGAAAAATAGAGAATCAAAGAAAGAGAACTTATGAATATTCAAGAAGAAATTAAGAAACGTCGTACCTTTGCCATCATCTCTCACCCAGACGCGGGGAAAACAACCATCACTGAGCAGTTGCTCTACTTTGGGGGCGAGATTCGTGAGGCTGGTACCGTAAAAGGAAAGAAAACAGGGACTTTTGCCAAGTCTGACTGGATGGATATCGAGAAGCAACGTGGGATTTCGGTTACTTCATCTGTGATGCAGTTTGACTACGATGGCAAGCGCGTGAATATCCTTGACACACCAGGGCATGAGGATTTCTCAGAAGATACCTATCGTACCTTGATGGCGGTGGATGCTGCGGTCATGGTCGTGGACTCTGCCAAGGGTATCGAGGCGCAGACAAAGAAATTGTTTGAAGTTGTCAAACACCGTGGTATTCCAGTCTTTACCTTTATGAACAAGCTAGACCGTGACGGTCGTGAGCCACTGGACCTCTTGCAAGAATTGGAAGAAGTCTTGGGTATTGCGAGCTATCCGATGAACTGGCCAATCGGGATGGGGAAAGCTTTTGAAGGGCTCTATGACCTCTATAACCAACGCTTGGAGCTCTATAAGGGGGATGAGCGTTTTGCCAGTTTAGAAGATGGGGACAAGCTTTTTAGCAGCAATCCTTTCTACGAGCAGGTAAAAGATGATATTGAACTTTTAAATGAAGCTGGAAATGAGTTTTCAGAGGAAGCTATCCTTGCTGGAGAATTGACACCTGTCTTCTTCGGTTCGGCTTTGACAAATTTTGGTGTGCAGACCTTCCTTGAGACTTTCCTTAAGTTTGCTCCAGAACCACATGGACACAAGAAAACAGATGGCGAAATTGTGGATCCTTACGACAAGGATTTTTCAGGATTTGTCTTTAAAATCCAAGCCAATATGGACCCTCGTCACCGTGACCGCATTGCCTTTGTCCGTATCGTATCTGGTGAATTTGAGCGCGGTATGAGTGTTAACCTGCCTCGTACTGGTAAGGGGGCTAAACTGTCGAATGTGACTCAGTTTATGGCGGAAAGTCGTGAGAATGTAACCAATGCCGTGGCAGGTGATATCATCGGGGTTTACGATACAGGTACTTATCAGGTTGGTGACACTTTGACAGTTGGAAAAAACAAGTTTGAGTTTGAACCGCTGCCAACCTTTACTCCTGAAATTTTCATGAAAGTATCTGCTAAGAACGTTATGAAACAAAAATCTTTCCACAAGGGAATCGAGCAATTGGTGCAAGAAGGAGCTATTCAGCTTTATAAGAATTACCAAACAGGCGAGTACATGCTGGGAGCTGTTGGTCAACTTCAGTTTGAAGTCTTTAAGCACCGTATGGAAGGCGAGTACAATGCAGAAGTAGTCATGAGCCCAATGGGTAAAAAGACCGTTCGTTGGATTAAACCTGAGGACTTGGATGAACGCATGTCATCAAGCCGCAATATCTTGGCTAAAGACCGTTTCGACCAATCAGTCTTTCTCTTTGAAAATGACTTTGCTCTCCGTTGGTTTGCGGACAAGTATCCAGATGTAGAGTTGGAAGAAAGATGTGACTCAGTACCAACAATTGGAACTAAAGTTCCTAATTGTTGGACGCTAGTCGCTATTTGGCGAACTAGCTAATTGCCTCACTAACTGAGTTTTACAAATGGAATTGATTTGTAAAACTCAGTGTCGTAGTTCAGTAAATTTATTTGATTGTGTAACAATCTAAGTAACTAACGAGTCTGGGACAAAAGTCTAACCTTAAATATAAAAAGCGAACAAAACAAGTTATCTGACACTCAGAATTCTGTTTTGTTTGCTTTTTTGTCTAATCTATCGATTTTAAAAACTTATAATAAAGAATTCATAAAATCAAAATCTTTTTGTCCCAGACTCTAGGCGCTCCACTAGTAAAGTTTTACGAATAATATCGATTCGTAAAACTTTACGTCGTAACTGGTAGTGAGCGGTCTAGCTAACTGCCTCACTAACTACGTTTGGCAAATAGAATCGATTGGTCAAACTACGTGTCGTAGTATAACAATCGGCTTACCTAAACGCTTCACTAGGAAAAATCCACGAATAATATTGATTCGTGGATTTTTCCGTTGTAGCAGAAAGTAGGTAGCCTAGCTAACTGCCTTACTAACTACGTTTGGCAAATGAAATCGATTTGTAAAACTCCGTGTCGTAATGTAAAAATTGTAAACCGTAATGAGACTTCATCTAAAATCTCCACTGGTATGGTTTTACGAACGAATAGGCGAAAATAATGCTTACGTAGAAACATATGATGGGAATAAAAAGAAATAAGATAAAGAGTGAAAGAAGAGAAAAAAGCGATTGTCTTAAGTGCAGATAATGCTTATATGGATAAAGTTGAAACAACAATAAAATCTCTTTGTGTTCATCATTATAATCTTAAGTTTTATGTTTTTAATGATGACCTTCCGCGAGAATGGTTCCAATTGATGGAAAAAAGACTAGAGACTTTGAATAGTGAGATTGTGAATGTTTAGATTGACAGTAGTATTCTGAAAGGTTATCGTCTCCCCTTTGCGGGACTTTCATATGCGGCTTTTTTAGGTATTTTATTCCAAAGTATGTAAGCGAGTCTCGTGTACTGTATTTGGATTTAGATATTGTTGTAAGAAAATCGATAGATGAGCTGTGGGATTTGGACTTGACGGCTATACCCTTAGCTGCAGTTAGAGATGATTTTTATACACATAATTTTAATTCTGGTGTTCTGTTAATCAACAATGGTATGTGGAGAGCAGAAAATGTCACGCAAGACCTGATTTAAGACACAAATAAAAAATCTTCCAATTCTCTGTTTCCGTGTCTGAAGGTTTCTTTGCCTTTCTGTTGATAGACTAGTAGCAGACGATTGATTTGTCTTTCAGAAAGATTAAGTTCGACACAGGCTTGTTTCTTTGTTTTCTTTCCTTGGGCAATAGCTGTTATAGTCATTTAGTTTTAAAAAGCGTTCCAAACATTCAAAAATAGTTGGGACTTCCCTTAATAAATCTGTTACTTTCTTTTTCAAGATAGCCCAAGCTTGCTCAATAGGATTCGAATCTGGTGAATAAGGCGGTAGAGGTAAGAAAAAGTGTTTATCTTGGATGCAGAGTTCATCCAAAATGTTCTTGGGATCAAAACTAGCATTGTCCATGATAATAACATGAGGTGTCTTCAAAGCAGGCAGGAGTTGCGTTTTGAACCACTCCACAAAGAAATCGCTTGTCCTGCTGTTCTTGTAAATCATGGGAGCTATAAACTCTCCGTCTACTTGTCCTGCAACAATTGAAGTTCGCTCAAAACGACGTCCGCTAATCTTTTCATAGACTTTCTCCCCTCTAGGAGCCCCTGCATAAGGACGATAGAGATAGCGGTCGATTCCTGTTTCATCAATATATACGATTGGTAAATCGTTTAGGTTATCCAAAATATCAAGAAACTCAGCGACTTTCTCTGGGTCTTGTTCCTTAAAGCTCGTCATCTTTTTTTAAAAGTGACCTTCATCTGCTTTAAAGCTGCCCATACTGAAGGGATAGCACAATCAAAATGTGCCGCAATTTCCCGTAAAAAAGCATCTGGATGAGCCTCTACAAAGGATTTCAATTCCTCTAAAGGAATCTTTCGGTTTTTGACGACTCGCTTTTTCCTCTCTAAGTGTCCTTGTTCACGTAAGTTCTTTTCCCACGTGAAGAGAGTTCTGACGCCGACATCAAAAACCTTGGCTGCCTCGACATGGCTGTTCCCCTCTTTGATGTAATCTAATGCTCGCTGTTTAAAATCTGTACTATATGCCATAGCTTTATTATAACATGCTTGTTTGAAACTAAGCAACTATATCACAAGATATTTTTTCGTTTCATTCATATTCAGTTGGATACTTTTCATACGACTATTTTATCAAATGGGACATTTTCACGTTCGAATGAAAGCTCTTCTAGGCATAAGAAAACACCTCTGTGTTATACTTGTTGTTCAATCACAAACACAAGAAAGGCACAGAGATGAAAAACCATTATACTACAAAAGCCAAACGTTTGACAATCGATAGCCGTCGTTTAATCGAACGATGGAAAAAGGAAGGGAAATCAAATAGAGAAATCGCCTCTTTACTTGGAAAAGCTCCTCAAACTATCCATACTGAAATCAAGCGTGGGACAGTCCGACAATGTCTTGGAAAAGGACGCTTTAAAGAGGTTTATTATGCTGACTATGCTCAACAGTCTTATGAAAATAATCGCAAGCGCTCGGTCAAGAAATCAAGATTGAACAAGGAGCTGAAGGAAAAGATTCTCCACTATCATAACCAAAAATTTTCGCCTGAAAGGAAAAGCGCTTAAGAAACAAGCTAGCACCAATTTTAAACCCCCTGGTCAATCTATCGAACAGCGTCCTGAATCTATCAATCTGCGATTGGAGAATGGGCATTATGAGATTGATACGGTTCTGCTTACAAGGGTGAAAAATTATTGTTTACTGGTCTTAACTGATCGAAGGACTAGGCATCAAATTATCCGATTGATTCCAAATAAAAGTGCTGAGGCGGTCAATCAGGCTTTAAAACTCATCTTAAAACAACATCAAATTCTTTCCATCACGGCAGATAATGGTACAGAATTTAACCGCTTGTCTGATGTATTTTCTGAGGAACATATCTATTATGCGCACCCCTACGCCTCTTGGGAAAGGGGAACTAATGAGAATCACAACAGGCTCATTCGGAGATGGTTACCTAAGGGAACTAAGAAAACGACTCCCAAAGAAGTCGCATTCATCTAAAATTGGATTAATAACTATCCTAAAAAATGCTTGAACTACAAATCACCCAGAGAAGACTTCTTCATGGCTAACTTGAACTTGAAATTTGGCCTCCTTGTCTGATTTGTCTGACTAGTGCAAGCTGGTCGGATTTGTGGTAAAATAGATAAGATATGACAAAAGAATTTCATCATGTAACGGTCTTACTCCACGAAACGATTGATATGCTTGACGTAAAGCCCGACGGTATCTACGTTGATGCGACTTTGGGTGGAGCAGGCCATAGCGAGTATTTATTAAGTAAATTAAGTGAAAAAGGCCATCTCTATGCCTTTGACCAGGACCAGAATGCCATTGACAATGCGCAAAAACGCTTGGCACCTTACATTGAGAAGGGAATGGTGACCTTTATCAAGGATAACTTCCGTCATTTACAGGCACGTTTGCGCGAAGCTGGTGTTCAGGAAATTGATGGAATTTGTTATGACTTGGGAGTGTCTAGTCCTCAATTGGACCAGCGTGAGCGTGGTTTTTCTTATAAAAAGGATGCGCCACTGGACATGCGGATGAATCAGGATGCTAGCCTGACAGCCTATGAAGTGGTGAACCACTATGACTATCATGACTTGGTTCGTATTTTCTTCAAGTATGGAGAGGACAAATTCTCTAAACAGATTGCGCGTAAGATTGAACAAGCACGTGAAGTTAAGCCAATCGAGACTACGACTGAATTGGCAGAAATTATCAAGTCGGCCAAACCTGCCAAGGAACTCAAGAAGAAGGGCCATCCTGCTAAGCAGATTTTCCAGGCTATTCGAATTGAAGTCAATGATGAACTGGGAGCGGCAGATGAGTCCATCCAGCAATCTATGGATATGTTGACTCTGGATGGTAGAATTTCAGTGATTACCTTTCATTCCTTGGAAGACCGCTTGACCAAGCAATTGTTTAAGGAAGCTTCAACAGTTGAAGTTCCAAAAGGTTTGCCTTTCATCCCAGATGATCTCAAGCCCAAGATGGAATTGGTATCCCGTAAGCCAATCTTGCCAAGTGCAGAAGAATTAGAAGCCAATAACCGCTCGCACTCAGCCAAGTTGCGCGTAGCCAGAAAAATTCACAAGTAAGAGGAAAAATGATGGCAGAAAGAATGGAAAAAACAGGTCAAATACTACAGATGCAACTTAAACGGTTTTCGCGTGTGGAAAAAGCTTTTTACTTTTCCATTGCTGTAACCACTCTTATTGTAGCCATTAGTATTATTTTTATGCAGACCAAGCTCTTGCAAGTGCAGAATGATTTGACAAAAATCAATGCGCAGATAGAGGAAAAGAAGACCGAATTGGACGATGCCAAGCAAGAGGTCAATGAACTATTACGTGCAGAACGTTTGAAAGAAATTGCCAATTCACACGATTTGCAATTAAACAATGAAAATATTCGAATAGCGGAGTAAGATATGAAGTGGACAAAAAAAGTAATCCGTTATGCGACCAAAAATCGGAAATCGCTTACTGAAAACAGACGCAGAGTTGGAAAAAGTCTGAGTTTATTATCTGTCTTTGTTTTTGCCGTTTTTTTAGTCAATTTTGCGGTCATTATTGGGACGGGCACTCGCTTTGGAACAGATTTAGCGAGGGAAGCTAAGAAGGTTCATCAAACCACCCGTACAGTTCCTGCCAAACGTGGGACTATTTATGACCGAAATGGAGTCCCTATTGCTGAGGATGCGACATCTTATAATGTCTATGCGGTTATTGATGAGAACTATAAGTCAGCAACGGGTAAGATTCTTTACGTAGAAAAAACACAATTTAACAAGGTTGCAGAGGTCTTTCATAAGTATCTGGACATGGAAGAATCTTATGTAAGAGAGCAACTCTCGCAACCTAATCTCAAGCAAGTTTCTTTTGGAGCAAAGGGAATGGGATTACCTATGCCAATATGATGACTATCAAAAAAGAGTTGGAAACTGCAGAGGTCAAGGGGATTGATTTTACAACCAGTCCCAATCGTAGTTACCCAAACGGACAATTTGCTTCTAGTTTTATCGGATTAGCTCAGCTACATGAAAATGAAGATGGAAGCAAGAGCTTGCTGGGAACCTCTGGAATGGAGAGTTCCTTGAACAGTATTCTTGCAGGGACAGACGGCATTATTACCTATGAAAAGGATCGTCTGGGTAATATTGTACCTGGAACAGAACAAGTTTCCCAACAAACGGTAGATGGCAAGGATGTTTATACAACCATTTCCAGCCCTCTCCAGTCCTTTATGGAAACCCAGATGGATGCTTTTCAAGAGAAGGTAAAAGGAAAGTACATGACAGCGACTTTGGTCAGTGCTAAAACAGGGGAAATTCTGGCAACAACGCAACGACCAACCTTTGATGCCGATACTAAGGAAGGAATCACTAAGGACTTTGTCTGGCGTGATATTCTTTATCAAAGTAACTATGAGCCAGGTTCCACTATGAAAGTGATGATGTTGGCTGCTGCTATTGATAATAATACCTTTCCAGGAGGAGAAGTCTTTAATAGTAGTGAGTTAAAAATTGCAGATGCCACGATTCGAGATTGGGACGTTAATGAAGGATTGACTGGTGGCAGAATGATGACTTTTTCTCAAGGTTTTGCACACTCAAGTAACGTTGGGATGACCCTCCTTGAGCAAAAGATGGGAGATGCTACCTGGCTTGATTATCTTAATCGTTTTAAATTTGGTGTTCCGACCCGTTTCGGTTTGACGGATGAGTATGCTGGTCAGCTTCCTGCGGATAATATTGTCAACATTGCGCAAAGCTCATTTGGACAAGGGATTTCAGTGACCCAGACGCAAATGATTCGTGCCTTTACAGCCATTGCTAATGACGGTGTCATGCTGGAACCTAAATTTATTAGTGCCATTTATGATCCAAATGATCAAACTGCTCGGAAATCTCAAAAAGAAATTGTGGGAAATCCTGTTTCTAAAGATGCAGCTAGTCTAACTCGGACTAACATGGTTTTGGTAGGGACGGATGCGGTTTATGGAACCATGTATAACCACAGCACAGGCAAGCCAACTGTAACTGTTCCTGGGCAAAATGTAGCCCTCAAGTCTGGTACGGCTCAGATTGCTGACGAGAAAAATGGTGGTTATCTAGTTGGGTTAACCAACTATATTTTCTCGGCTGTATCGATGAATCCTACTGAAAATCCTGATTTTATCTTGTATGTGACGGTCCAACAACCTGAACATTATTCAGGTATCCAGTTGGGAGAATTTGCCAATCCTATCTTGGAGCGGGCTTCAGCTATGAAAGACTCTCTCAATCTTCAAACAACAGCTAAAGCTTTGGAGCAAGTAAGTCAACAAAGTCCTTATCATATGCCTAGTGTCAAGGATATTTCACCTGGTGATTTAGCAGAAGAATTGCGTCGCAATCTTGTACAACCTATTGTTGTGGGAACAGGAACGAAGATTAAAAACAGTTCTGCTGAAGAAGGGAAGAATCTTGCCCCAAATCAGCAAGTCCTGATCTTATCTGATAAAGCAGAGGAAGTTCCAGACATGTATGGTTGGACAAAGGAGACTGCTGAGACCTTTGCTAAGTGGCTCAATATAGAACTTGCATTTGAAGGTTCGGGCTCTACTGTGCAGAAGCAAGATGTTCGAGCTAACACAGCTATCAAGGATATTAAAAAAATTACATTAACTTTAGGAGACTAATATGTTTATTTCCATCAGTGCTGGAATTGTGACATTTTTACTAACTGTAGTAGGATCCATTACCTTTATCCAATTTTATAGAAAGGCGCAAATTACAGGCCAGCAGATGCATGAGGATGTCAAACAGCATCAGGCAAAAGCTGGGACTCCTACAATGGGAGGTTTGGTTTTCTTAATTACTTCTGTTTTGCTTGCTTTCTTTTTCGCCCTATTTAGTAGCCAATTCAGCAATAATGTGGGAATGATTTTGTTCATCTTGGTCTTGTATGGCTTGGTCGGATTTTTAGATGACTTTCTCAAGGTTTTTCGCAAAATCAATGAGGGGCTGAATCCTAAGCAAAAATTGGCTCTTCAGCTTCTAGGTGGAGTTATCTTCTATCTTTTCTATGAGCGTGGGGGCGATATGCTTTCAGTCTTTGGTTACCAAGTGCATCTGGGGATTTTCTATATTTTCTTCGCCCTTTTCTGGCTAGTCGGTTTTTCAAATGCAGTCAACTTGACAGACGGTATTGACGGTCTAGCTAGTATTTCCGTTGTGATTAGTTTGTCTGCCTATGGAGTTATTGCCTATGTGCAAGGTCAGATGGACATCCTTCTAGTGATTCTTGCTATGATTGGTGGTTTGCTCGGTTTCTTCATCTTTAACCATAAGCCTGCCAAGGTCTTTATGGGTGATGTGGGAAGTTTGGCTTTAGGTGGAATGCTGGCAGCGATTTCTATGGCTCTCCACCAAGAATGGACTCTCTTGATTATCGGAATTGTGTATGTTTTTGAAACAACTTCGGTCATGATGCAAGTCAGCTATTTTAAACTGACAGGTGGTAAACGTATTTTCCGTATGACGCCTGTCCATCACCATTTTGAGCTTGGAGGATTGTCTGGTAAAGGAAATCCTTGGAGCGAGTGGAAGGTTGACTTCTTCTTTTGGGGAATTGGGCTTCTAGCAAGTCTCCTGACCCTTGCAATTTTGTATTTGATGTAAGAATGGCACCCTGATGTTTCAGGGTGTTTTTGCTTTTTAAAAAATATTGGTCAATTAAAGTCAAAATCCTTGACCTTTTCTGACTAATGTAGTATATTATGAACGTAAGGTAAATGAAAGCCTTACTAGAACACTTGTTTAAAGTAAAATAGAAAGAGGTGGGGTCTATGTTTCATCTAGAAATCTTCAGAAGTAAAGATAGTCTACTCCTGCTTGAAAAAGAAAAACCAGAAATAGTACCTAGAGTGGCAATCTAGCTAGTCTAAATTTTTTAAAACAAAGGTCAAAGATAGTCAATATCAGTAATAATAAATAACAAAAAGAGGTAAAGAATATGAATAACAACTTTAATAATTTTAACAACATGGATGATTTATTTAACCAATTGATGGGTGGTATGCGAGGATACAGTTCTGAAAATCGTCGTTACTTGATTAATGGACGTGAAGTGACACCTGAGGAATTTGCTCACTATCGTGCGACTGGTCAATTACCAGGAAATGCAGAAGCTGATGTACAAATGCCACAACAGGCTTCAGGTATGAAACAAGATGGTGTCCTTGCTAAACTAGGTCGTAACTTGACAGCAGAAGCGCGTGAGGGCAAGTTGGATCCTGTTATCGGACGAAACAAGGAAATTCAAGAAACATCTGAAATTCTTTCACGTCGTACCAAGAACAATCCTGTTTTGGTCGGAGATGCAGGTGTTGGTAAGACAGCAGTTGTCGAAGGCTTAGCGCAAGCCATTGTGAACGGTGATGTCCCAGCTGCTATCAAGAATAAGGAAATTATTTCAATTGACATCTCTGGTCTTGAGGCTGGTACTCAATACCGTGGTAGTTTTGAAGAAAACGTTCAAAACCTAGTCAATGAAGTGAAAGAAGCAGGGAATATTATTCTCTTCTTTGATGAAATTCACCAAATCCTCGGTGCAGGTAGCACTGGTGGAGACAGTGGTTCTAAAGGGCTTGCAGACATTCTTAAGCCAGCTCTCTCTCGTGGAGAATTGACAGTGATTGGGGCAACGACTCAAGATGAATACCGTAACACTATCTTGAAGAATGCAGCTCTTGCTCGTCGGTTCAACGAAGTCAAGGTCAATGCTCCTTCAGCAGAGGATACATATAAAATTCTTCAAGGAATTCGTGACCTCTATCAGCAACACCACAATGTCATCTTGCCAGACGAAGTTTTGAAAGCAGCGGTGGATTATTCTGTACAATACATTCCTCAACGTAGCTTGCCAGATAAGGCTATTGATCTTGTCGATGTAACGGCGGCTCACTTGGCAGCTCAGTATCCTGTAACAGATGTGCATGCTGTTGAACGTGAAATTGAGGTAGAAAAAGACAAGCAAGAAAAAGCTGTTGAGGCAGAAGATTTTGAAGCAGCTCTAAACTATAAAACACGCATTGCAGAATTGGAAAAGAAAATCGAAAATCACACAGAAGATATGAAAGTGACTGCAAGTGTCAACGATGTGGCTGAATCTGTAGAGCGAATGACGGGTATCCCAGTGTCACAAATGGGAGCGTCAGATATCGAACGTTTGAAAGATATGGCTCATCGTCTACAAGACAAGGTAATCGGTCAAGATAAGGCAGTTGAAGCTGTAGCTCGTGCTATCCGTCGTAACCGTGCTGGTTTTGATGAAGGTAATCGCCCAATCGGTAGCTTCCTCTTTGTAGGACCAACTGGGGTTGGTAAGACAGAGCTTGCTAAACAATTGGCGCTTGATATGTTTGGAACGAAAGATGCTATCATCCGTTTGGACATGTCAGAATACAGCGACCGCACAGCCGTATCTAAATTGATTGGTACAACTGCAGGTTATGTGGGTTATGATGACAATAGCAATACCTTAACAGAACGTGTTCGTCGCAATCCATACTCTATCATTCTCTTGGATGAAATTGAAAAGGCTGACCCTCAAGTTATTACCCTTCTCCTCCAAGTTCTAGATGATGGTCGTTTGACAGATGGTCAAGGAAATACAGTAAACTTCAAGAACACTGTCATTATTGCGACCTCAAATGCTGGATTTGGCTATGAAGCCAACTTGACAGAAGATGCGGATAAACCAGAATTGATGGACCGTTTGAACCCCTTCTTCCGTCCAGAATTCCTCAACCGCTTTAATGCAGTCATCGAGTTCTCACACTTGACTAAGGAAGACCTTTCTAAGATTGTAGATTTGATGTTGGCTGAAGTTAACCAAACCTTGGCTAAGAAAGACATTGACTTGGTAGTCAGTCAAGCGGCTAAAGATTATATCACAGAAGAAGGTTACGACGAAGTCATGGGGGTTCGTCCTCTCCGTCGCGTGGTTGAACAAGAAATTCGTGATAAGGTGACAGACTTCCACTTAGATCATTTAGATGCTAAACATCTGGAAGCAGATATGGAAGATGGCGTTTTGGTTATTCGTGAGAAAGCCTAAGATAGAATTTTGAGGATAAAAAAGAAGGAGCCAGCTGAAAAAAACTGGTTCCTTTTGAGGTACGACGGGCATGTCGTGTAGTAGAGGTGTACTATTCTAGTTTCAGTCTACTATAGTAGCTCAGAAGTCGGTACTTAAACGTGCTATATCAAAACCAGTCCTGGAAAAACGTGGACTGGTTTCGTGTTTGGATTATTACCTTGAACGACATGCGTTAAAAGTTAGTTGAACCGCCGTATGCCGAACGGCACGTGCGGTGGTGTGAGAGGGGCTAGAGATTATCCCCTACTCGATTTTAAATCACATGACGTTCAAAGGCATCATCTGAAATCCCTTGTTCCAAGATGAGTTTTGCCCATTCTTTAGCAGAGAAGAGGCTGTGGTCCTTGTAGTTTCCGCAAGATTCGATGGTTGTCCCTGGGACATCTTCCCAAGTAGTAGTTTCAGCGATTTCCTTGAGCGAATCCTTGATAACAGCTGCGATTTTAGCACTGGCGTGACGTCCCCACATAATCATGTGGAAGCCTGTGCGGCAACCAAATGGTGAACAGTCAATCATGCCGTCAATGCGGGTACGGATGAGTTTGGCTAAGAGGTGCTCGATAGTGTGAAGGCTTAAGCAGTAGGGATCGAGTCTTCATTGGGTTGCACTAAACGAATATCATAATTGGAGATGACATCTCCCTTTGGCCCTGTTTCTTCCCCAATCAAGCGAACATAGGGTGCTTTGACAATGGTGTGGTCAAGTTCAAAACTTTCGACAATAACTTCTTTTGACATGGTAAATCCTTTCAGTTTTCTTCTCTCATTATATCATAAAGGTTGCTCCTGAGACAGAGAGAAAACCTCTCCGAGGCTGGAGAGGTTGAAATCTTTACTTACGATATAAGCGGTCGTATTGGTAGTATGGGTCAAAGGTTACGTTGATACCCAGTTTACGAAGGACATTCTTGTCTTCATCAGTCAAGATGATGGTTGAGTGGGCTTCGCTTCCTTTGAGGTTGCCGAGTTCTTCCATAGCGCGGGCAGCATCAGGATTTTCTGTAGCTGTGATAGCAAGTGCAATCAGGATTTCATTTGAATGAAGGCGTGGATTGTGGCTACCGAGATGATCGATTTTAAGACCTTGGATTGGCTTAACAACTTCAGGCTCGATTAGTTTTACTTCTTTAGCGATGTCAGCTGATTTTTTGATGGCGTTGATCAAGGCAGCGGCTGTAGGGCCAAAGAGTTCTGAGTTCTTACCAGTGACGATTTCCCCATTTGGCAATTCAAAGGCTAGGGCTGGTCCACCAGTTTCTTCTGCTTTTTGGCGCGCAACGACAGCAACCTTACGGTCTGCAGGTGTGATACCGAGGTCGTTCATGAGCAACTCAATTTTCTTGACGGCAGCTTCGCCAACTTTTTCAGCTTTGAAGTCAAGAACTGTTTGATAGTAACGGCGGATGATTTCTTGTTTAAGCTTCGACAGCAGCCTCGTCATCTGTAATAGCGAAACCAACCATGTTGACACCCATATCTGTCGGTGAAGCGTATGGTGATTTTCCGAGAATACGTTCCAACATGCGCTTGAGCACTGGGAAGATTTCGATATCACGGTTGTAGTTGACAGTGGTTTCTCCATAGGTTTGAAGATGGAAAGGGTCAATCATGTTGACATCATCAAGGTCAGCTGTGGCAGCTTCATAAGCCAAGTTAACTGGGTGATGAAGGGGAAGATTCCAAACAGGGAAGGTTTCAAATTTAGCGTAGCCAGACTTGATGCCATTGATTTGGTCGTGGTACATATTGGACATACACGTTGCCAATTTTCCAGAACCGGGTCCAGGAGCGGTTACGACAATCAAGTTGCGACTGGTTTTGATGTAGTCGTTTTTGCCCATGCCTTCTGGGGAAATGATGTGATCCATATCCGTCGGATATCCTTTGATTGGATAATGAAGATAAGAATCAATTCCGTTTTTCTCAAGTTGGTTGCGGAAGGCATCTGCAGCGGGTTGGCCAGCGTATTGTGTAATGACAACGGAGCCGACAAAAATCCCTAATTCATTGAATTTGTCAATCAAACGAAGAACTTCTTGGTCATAAGAAATGCCTAAGTCGCCACGTGCTTTGGAATGTTCAATGTTGCTAGCATTAATGGCAATCACAACCTCAACCTGCTCTTTCAATTCTTGCAAGAGCTTGATTTTGTTGTCAGGTTCATAACCAGGAAGGACACGAGCAGCGTGGAAATCTTCTAACATTTTACCGCCAAATTCTAAGTAGAGTTTGCCGTCAAATTGGTTAATGCGTTCCAAAATATGGTCGCGTTGTAAATTCAAATATCGTTCAGAACTAAAAGCTTGTTTTTTCATTTTTTTACCTCTGACCTCTATTATAATAAAAAATTGGAAGTTAGGAAACTACGGAGTTAAAAAAGGAATCAAAAAGATTAGGCGAACGCTTGCATAAAAATCTGAAAAGCGCTATCATAGACTATAGATTATTAAAATAATGAGGTAAGAAGATGCAAGAAAAATGGTGGCACAATGCCGTAGTTTATCAAGTTTATCCAAAGAGTTTCATGGACAGCAACGGAGATGGAATTGGCGATTTGCCAGGAATTACCAGTAAGTTAGACTATCTAGCCAAGCTAGGGATTACAGCGATTTGGCTTTCTCCCGTTTATGACAGCCCTATGGATGATAATGGCTACGATATTGCTGATTATCAAGCGATTGCAACGATTTTTGGAACCATGGAGGATATGGATCAACTGATTGCGGAAGCTAAGAAGCGTGATATTCGTATCATCATGGACTTGGTGGTCAATCATACCTCGGATGAACATGCTTGGTTTGTAGAGGCCTGTGAAAATCCCAATAGCCCTGAGCGAGACTACTATATCTGGCGCGATGAACCCAATGACCTAGATTCTATCTTTAGTGGGTCTGCTTGGGAATACGATGAAAAGTCAGGTAATACTATCTCCACTTTTTCAGTAAGAAACAGCCGGATCTCAACTGGGAAAATGAAAAACTTCGCCAGAAAATTTATGATATGATGGACTTCTGGATTGATAAAGGTATTGGTGGTTTCCGTATGGATGTTATTGACATGATTGGCAAAATTCCTGACGAGAAGGTAGTCAATAATGGTCCTATGCTTCACCCCTATCTCAAGGAAATGAATCAGGCCACCTTTGGAGCTAAGAATCTCTTGACAGTAGGGGAAACCTGGGGAGCAACGCCAGAGATTGCCAAGCTCTACTCTGACCCAAAGGGGCAAGAATTGTCTATGGTCTTCCATTTTGAACATATCGGTCTTCAGTATCAGGAAGGTCAGCCTAAATGGCACTATCAAAAAGAGCTGAATATCGCTAAGTTAAAAGAAATCTTCAACAAATGGCAGACAGAGTTAGGAGTTGAGGACGGCTGAATTCCCTCTTCTGGAACAACCATGACCTCCCTCGTATTGTCTCAATCTGGGGAAATGACCAAGAATACCGCGAAAAATCTGCCAAAGCCTTTGCAATCTTGCTTCATATTATGAGAGGAACTCCTTATATCTACCAAGGTGAGGAGATTGGGATGACCAACTATCCGTTTGAAACGCTGGATCAAGTAGAAGATATTGAATCCCTCAATTATGCGCGTGAAGCTCTTGAAAAAGGTGTTTCGCTGGAAGAAATCATGGACAGTATACGTGTCATTGGACGTGACAATGCCCGTACCCCTATGCAATGGGACGAGAGCAAAAACGCTGGTTTCTCAACAGGTCAACCTTGGTTGGCAGTGAATCCAAACTATCAAGCAATCAACGTTCAAGAAGCGCTGGCAAATCCAGATTCTATTTTCTATACTTATCAGAACTTGGTCCAAATCCGTAAGGAGAACAGCTGGCTGATTCGAGCTGACTTTGAATTGCTTGATACGGCTGATAAGGTCTTCGCCTATATCCGTAAAGATGGCGACCGTCGTTTCCTAGTTGTGGCTAACTTGTCCAATGAAGAGCAAGTCTTTGTAGTAGAAGGAAATGTCAAATCTGTCTTGATTGAAAACACCCTAGCTCAAGAAGTCTTTGAAAAACAAATCTTAGCTCCATGGGATGCTTTCTGTGTGGAATTACTATAAATATTTTTTACAGAAAAATTTAAAATTGAAATCGCATAAAAACAAGGGAAGGCTGTATGAAAAGGCAGAAATCCTTTGTTTTTTATAACCAAGGTTTATAAACTTTCATTCTCGAAATTCAATTAACTTTACAAATTTCCACTATTTTGGTAAAACAAACCTATGTTACAAAAACTAACATAAAGTAGAAGGGAGATGAATACAAAAAAGAGTGTCCTTAGTGCAGGCCTGACTTTTGCATTTGCCTTGCTTTTAGCTGCTTGCGGACAATCAGGTTCAGATACAAAAACTTACTCATCAACCTTTAGTGGAAATCCAACTGCATTTAACTACTTGTTAGACTACTACGCTGATAATACAGCCATCATTACCAACCTAGTTGATGGTTTGCTTGAAAATGACAATTACGGAAATCTAGTTCCGTCTTTAGCAGAGGACTGGTCTGTTTCAAGCGGCGGTCTGACTTATACTTACAAATTGAGAAAAGTGCCAAATGGTTCACGGCTGACGGTGAAGAGTACGCCCCAGTTAAGGCACAAGATTTTGTGACAGGTATCAAGTACGCAGTGGATAATAAATCACAGGCCATTGACTTGATTCAAAACTCGATTAAGGGCTTGAATGATTATATTACAGGAGCGAATTCTGACTTTTCTAAGGTTGGGGTGAAGGCCATTGACGACCAGACTGTTGAGTATACTTTGTCACGGCCAGAACCTTACTGGAACTCAAAAACAACCAACAGTATTCTTTTCCCAGTAAACGAAGAGTTTTTAAACTCAAAAGGGAAAGATTTTGGTACCCTATCTCCAGATAGTATTCTCTACAGCGGACCTTATTTGTTAAAAGATTTCACATCAAAATCATCGATCGAGTATGCGAAAAATCCGCATTACTATGATCATGACAAAGTATCAATTGAACATGTGAAATTGGCCTATTTTGATGGTTCAGACCAAGAATTGACCATCCGTAACTTTGAAAGTGGAGCTTATTCTATCGCTGGGGTTTATCCAAATAGTTCTAACTTGGCTAAGACCAAGGAGAAATATAAGGATAATATCGTCTATAGCTTGCAGGACAAGACTTCTTGGTATTTCAATTTCAACGTTAACCGTAAGGCCTACAATCACACTGCTAAAACGACAGATGAGCAGAAGAAGTCAACTGAGACAGCTGTTTTGAACAAGAACTTCCGCCAAGCGGTGAACTTTGCCTTGGACCGCACAGCCTATTCTGCTCAGTCAAATGGGGAAGAAGCAGCTAGCAAGACTCTTCGTAACACCCTAGTACCTCCTACATTTGTCCAAGTTGGAGACAAGACCTTTGGAGAAGTAGTCGCTTCTAAATTGGTCAACTACGGAACAGAATGGTCAGGTATTAACTTGGCAGATGCTCAGGATGCCTATTTCAACAAAGAAAAAGCCCAAGCAAAATTTGTGGAAGCTAAAAAAGAATTGGCAAGTCAAGGTGTGACTTTCCCTATTCACTTGGATGTGGCTGTTGATCAGACAAGTAAAAATGCTGTGACAGGCATGAACTCAGTTAAGCAGACCCTTGAGTCAGTTTTGGGTGCTGATAACATTGTCATTGATGTTCAGCAACTTTCAACAGATGATTTTAATAATGTAGCCTTCTTAGCACCGACAGCAGCTGATCGTGACTACGATTTGAACTTTGATGGTTGGGTGGGTGACTATCAGGATCCATCAACTTATCTCAATCCTTTCAATGCAGAGGATGGATTCTACCTTAAGATTTTTGGACTAGATGCCAAGGAAGATAAGGAAAAAATCACTAGTCTAGGTCTGGATACCTACACTAAGATGCTCAAAGATGCAGATAGTGAAAACAAAGATGTAGCCAAGCGTTATGAAAAATACGCTGAAGCACAGGCTTGGATGATTGACAATTCTCTCATTATGTCAGCTATGTCAAGTGGTGGCACAGCATCTGTAACCAAAGTGACGCCATTTACAAGAGGCTATTCATTGGTTGGTATCAAGGGTGATGGCAATAACTACAAGTACATGAAACTGCAAAAAGACACTGTGACGACCAAACAGTTTGAAGAAGCTAAAAGTAAATGGGAGCAAGAAAGCAAAAAAGCAATCGAAAAAGCCCAAAAAGAAGCAGAAAAACATGTTAAATAGTTAGAAATAGCCTTTTCAAGCAAAATCCTAAAGACAAACATCAGTTTTGGTGCTTGTCTTTTTAAATCACTCGGCTATCGAAAACTGAGAAATGATTTGTTTTGTGCTAAAATAGATTGAAACGAATACTCAATAAAAATCAAAGAGTAACTGGGAAGTCAGCTCAAAATACTGTTTTGAGGTTGCAGATGGACGCTGACGTGCTTTGAAGAGATTTTCGAAGAGTATAAAGATCCTCTCTTTTACTATAGTTAAGGAGATGTAAAGATAAGTGATAAGGAAGAGACTATGTACGACTATCTAATCGTTGGTGCTGGTTTGTCGGGAGCAATTTTTGCTTATGAGGCGACTAAGCGTGGAAAAAAAGTAAAAGTTATTGATAAACGTGACCACATTGGTGGAAATATCTACTGTGAGAATGTAGAAGGGGTTAATGTTCATAAATATGGTGCCCATATCTTTCATACTTCTAATAAAAAAGTTTGGGACTATGTCAATCAATTCGCTGAGTTTAACAATTATATCAACTCGCCTCTAGCTAATTACAAGGGTAGCCTTTATAATCTACCTTTCAATATGAATACTTTCTATGCTATGTGGGGTACAAAAACTCCTCAAGAAGTGAAAGATAAGATTGCTGATCAAACGGCTCATATGAAGGACGTTGAACCTAAAAACTTGGAAGAACAGGCTATCAAGTTGATTGGTCCAGATATTTATGAAAAATTGATTAGGATATACTGAAAAGCAATGGGGACGTTCTGCTACTGACCTTCCACCGTTTATTATTAAACGTCTACCAGTTCGTTTGACCTTTGATAATAATTATTTCAATGACCGTTACCAAGGAATTCCAATTGGTGGGTATAATGTCATTATCGAAAATATGCTCAAGGATGTGGAAGTAGAACTTGGTCTTGACTTTTTTGCCAATCGTCAAGAATTAGAAGCTTCTGCTGAAAAAGTTGTCTTTACAGGGATGATTGACCAATACTTTGATTATAAACATGGTGAGTTAGAATACCGTAGTCTTCGTTTTGAGCATGAAGTTTTTGATGAAGAAAACTATCAAGGAAATGCTGTAGTGAACTACACAGAGCGAGAAATTCCTTATACTCGCATTATTGAGCATAAACATTTTGAGTATGGTACACAAGCTAAAACGGTTATTACTCGAGAATACCCAGCTGATTGGAAACGTGGAGATGAGCCTTATTATCCAATCAATGATGAGAGAAACAATGCTATATTTTCCAAATATCAGGAAGAAGCGGCAACAAATGACAAGGTTATTTTCTGTGGTCGTTTAGCAGATTATAAATACTACGACATGCATGTGGTCATCGAACGGGCTTTGGAAGTGGTCGAGGAAGAGTTGGGACAATAATGCAAGGATTCCGTTATTTTAGAATCTTTGCTACTTAAGATTTTTATACTAAACTAAAATAAAAAAGTATTATATAATAGTAATATGAAATCAACTAAAGAAGAAATCCAAGCTATCAAAACACTTTTAAAAGACTCTAGTACAGCTAAATATCATAAACGCCTTCAAATCGTTCTATTTCGTCTGATGGGTAAATCTTATAAAGAGATTATAGAGCTTTTAGGCTGTAATCAAACAACGATTTGGCCAACTGTAAAAAAATATGAGGAGTTCGGACTCGATTCTCTCCTTCAAGAAACACGTGGTGGTCGTAACCATGCATATATGACAATTGAGGAAGAGAAAGCCTTTCTTGCCTGTCATTTGAAGGCTGCAGAGGCAGGAGAATTTGTTACAATTGATGCCTTATTTCAGGCTTATACAAAGGAGTTAGGTCCTTCCTACACATGTGATGTCTTTTATCAACTCTTGAAGCGCCATGGTTGGCGAAATATTAGGCCACGTCCAGAACATCCCAAGAAAGCAGACGTTCAAACCATTGTCGCGTCTAAAAATAAAATCTCAATTCAAGAAGACAAGAAAGCGCTTTAAAACCAGTAGGCATTTTCGTAAGGTTCGCTTGATGTACCAAGATGAGGCTGGTTTCGGTAGAATCAGTAAACTGGGATCTTGTTGGGCTCCAATGGGAGTAGGTCCACATGTCCATAGTCACTATATACGAGAATTTTGCTATTGTTATGGAGCTGTTGATGCCCATACAGGCGAATCATTTTTCTTAATCGCTGGTGGATGTCATACTGAGTGGATGAACGCCTTTTTAGAAGAGCTTTCACAAGCTTATCCAGATGATTATCTTTTACTCGTTATGGACAATGCCATATGGCATAAATCAAGTACCTTAAAGATTCCGACTAATATTGGCTTTACCTTTATTCCTCCATACACACCAGAGATGAACCCCATTGAACAAGTGTGGAAAGAGATTCGTAAACGTGGATTTAAGAATAAAGCCTTTCGAACTTTGGAAGATGTCATGAATCAACTTCAAGATGTTATACAAGGACTGGAGAAGGAGGTGATAACGTCCATCGTTAATCGGAGATGGACTAGAATGCTTTTTGAAAGTAGATGAGTATAACTGGTTGATGAGACTGTGAAAAGAGCATAAAGACCAGCTTGCAAGCTGGTCATACTCTTCGAAAATCTCTTCAAACCACGTCAGCTTCATCTACAACCTCAAAGCAGTGCTTTGAGCAACCTACGGCTAGCTTCCTAGTTTGCTCTTTGATTCTCATTGAGTATCAGTATAGGTTATAAGAATAAGTCTTGTAGGGTTTTGGCAACCCCATCTTGGTCGTTGGTAAGGGAAATTTGCTCATCTGCATGGGAGTAGCTCTGGATTGGCATTTTTCATGGCATAACCCTTCCCAGCAAAAGCGAGCATTTCGGTATCATTGTGTTCATCTCCAAAGGCAATCAAATCTTTTTTGTCACGATTCATTATCTTGAGCAAGTAGTCCAAAGCAAAGGCCTTGTTGACACCTTTTGGGGTACATTCAAGGATATTGAGCGGACCTCCCCAGGTATTGATAGAAAGTTGATGCTGGTAGAAGGCGTTCATTTCTTTTGCCAAGGCATATTTGTCACTGGCTCTGGTCTGCAAGAGGATACAGTTAGGGTCCTTGGTCACCAATTCAGGCTGGAATTGATCTTCAGGCTGGAAAGCTTCTACACCAAATAGTTTGGGATTGGCAATTTCTTCATTGGGATTTGTAATGTAGAATTTTTTACGATATTCTCCAGCGATAAAATCGGCTTGAATGTCCTCTGAACGTTGAACCATATCTAGCAGATATTTTTTGTCTACAGTCAAACACTTTTCAAAATCCCAAACTTGGTCTGGTAAATGAGTAAGGGATCCGTTGAAGTTAATCATAGGAGTGTCTAAGCCCAGTTCACGGTAAAAATCTTTTGACATACGGTAAGGGCGACCTGTCGTAATAATAACCTGATGGCCTTTTTCAGCAACTTTTTTGATGGTTTTTTTGGTAAAGTCAGAAATTTGACTGTCTGAGTTGAGCAGGGTTCCATCTAGGTCAACTGCAATAATTTTTTTCGTCATATGGACCTTTCTAGTGTGTTTTCAGATAAGATGTCTTCTATTATAACAGAAAGCAGGCAGAAAAGCAGATTCCAAACAAAAAATGAAATTGGATTAATTTCTTAAACAAATCAAACAAAGACATTGAAAAAGTGAATGATAAATGATATAATTCTATTATTGTTCGTAAAAATTAAAAGGAGATTGATAATGGACAAATTATTTAAACTAAAAGAGAACGGTACAGACGTTCGTACAGAGGTTCTCGCTGGTTTAACAACTTTCTTTGCAATGAGCTATATTCTCTTTGTAAACCCACAAATTCTTTCGCAAACAGGGATGCCTGCTCAGGGTGTCTTCCTAGCAACGATTATTGGTGCAGTAGCGGGTACCTTGATGATGGCTTTTTATGCTAACTTGCCATACGCTCAAGCGCCAGGTATGGGGCTGAATGCCTTCTTTACCTTTACAGTTGTATTTGGACTTGGTTATTCTTGGCAAGAAGCCCTAGCTATGGTCTTCATCTGTGGGATTATTTCATTGATTATTACCTTGACAAATGTTCGTAAAATGATCATTGAATCGATTCCAAATGCCCTTCGCTCAGCTATTTCAGCTGGTATCGGTGTCTTCCTTGCCTATGTAGGAATTAAGAATGCTGGACTTTTGAAATTCACGATTGATCCAGGCAACTATACTGTTGTAGGAGAAGGGGCTGACAAAGCTCAAGCAACGATTGCGGCAAACTCTTCAGCAGTTCCAGGATTGGTCAGCTTTAATAATCCAGCTGTTTTGGTGGCTCTTGCAGGACTTGCCATTACTATCTTCTTTGTCATCAAAGGGATTAAAGGGGGAATTATCCTCTCTATCTTGACAACAACTGTTCTTGCTATTGCAGTTGGTTTGGTAGATTTGTCAAGCATCGATTTTGCTAATAACCATGTTGGTGCAGCTTTTGAAGATTTGAAGACAATCTTTGGTGCAGCTCTTGGTTCAGAAGGTTTGGGAGCTTTGATTTCAGATACAGCTCGCTTGCCTGAAACTCTGATGGCCATTCTTGCCTTCTCATTGACAGATATTTTTGATACAATTGGTACCTTGATCGGTACAGGTGAAAAAGTTGGTATCGTAGCGACAAATGGTGAAAATCATCAATCAGCTAAGTTAGACAAGGCTCTTTACTCTGACTTGATTGGTACTTCAATTGGTGCCATCGCAGGTACTTCGAACGTAACGACTTATGTTGAGTCTGCTGCTGGTATTGGTGCAGGTGGACGTACTGGTTTGACAGCCTTGGTCGTGGCAATCTGTTTTGTGATCTCAAGCTTCTTTAGCCCACTTCTAGCGATTGTACCAACAGCCGCTACAGCTCCAATCTTGATTATCGTTGGGATTATGATGCTGGCTAGCTTGAAAAATATCCATTGGGATGATATGTCTGAAGCAGTTCCTGCCTTCTTCACATCTATCTTTATGGGATTCAGCTACTCTATCACTCAAGGGATTGCAGTTGGTTTCTTGACTTACACTTTGACTAAGCTTGTCAAAGGTCAAGCTAAAGATGTTCATGTCATGATTTGGATTTTGGATGCCTTGTTTATCCTGAACTACATCAGCATGGCCTTATAATAGGATAACCCAGGGGGATTTTCCCCCTTTTTGAATACAAAGGAGATAGGTGATGAAAGAGAAAAATATGTGGAAAGAATTATTGAATCGTGCAGGCTGGCTGTTAATCTTTTTGCTGGCGACAATTTTATATCAGATTCCTATAGGGGTTACTGCTATTTTAACCTTAAGAGAAGTACCGCTATTACAGTCAGGACTGATAGTTGCTGGTATTTCGATTGTGGTTCTGGTGCTATTTATTATTGGAGCTCGTAAAACGCAATTAGCAAGTTTTAATTTTTCATTTTTTAGAGCTAAGGATTTGGCACGATTGGGCTTGAGTTATTTAGTCATTATCTGTTCAAATATACTTGGTTCTATCTTGTTACAACTGTCAAATGAGACGACAACAAGTAACCAGTCTCAGATTAACGATATGGTTCAGAATAGTTCTCTGATTTCCAGTTTCTTCTTGTTGGCCTTGCTTGCTCCAATTTGTGAGGAAATCTTGTGCCGTGGGATTGTTCCTAAAAAGATTTTCCGAGGAAAAGAGAACTTGGGATTTGTAGTCGGTACGGTTGTGTTTGCTTTATTGCATCAACCGAGTAATTTACCTTCTTTATTGATTTATGGAGTTATGTCGATCGTTCTGTCTTGGACGGCTTACAAGACCCAACGTTTGGAAATGTCTATCTTACTTCACATGATTGTTAATGGGGTTGTTTTCTGTTTGTTGACTCTCGTGGTAATTTTGAGTCGGACATTAGGGATTTCTGTTTAATATTTTTGACAATTGCTTACTTGTTTCTACTGGGAAAAAGATGAATGCAATCGTGTCCATCTTTTTCTTTTTATGGTAAAATAGAGAAATAATATGGTGAAAAGCCTTGAGGGAGTGACTGATATGTCAAGTAAAGCCAATCATGCAAAGACAGCTATTTGCGGTATTATCAATGTAACCCCAGACTCCTTTTCGGATGGTGGTCAATTTTTTGCTCTTGAGCAGGCACTCCAGCAGGCTCGTAAATTGATAGCAGAAGGAGCTAGTATGCTAGATATCGGCGGAGAATCGACTCGGCTTGAAGTAGCTATGTTGAGATAGAAGAGGAAATCCAGCGTGTTGTTCCAGTGATTAAAGCTATTCGCAAGGAAAGTGATGTCCTCATCTCCATTGATACTTGGAAGAGTCAAGTAGCAGAAGCTGCTTTGGCTGCTGGTGCCAATCTAGTCAATGATATCACTGGTCTCATGGGTGATGAAAAAATGGCCCATGTGGTTGCAAAGGCTGGAGCGAAAGTAGTCATTATGTTTAATCCAGTCATGGCGCGACCTCAGCATCCTAGCTCGCTCATCTTCCCTCATTTTGGCTTTGGTCAAGCTTTTACAGAGGAAGAGTTAGCTGACTTTGAAACATTGCCAATCGAAGACTTGATGGAGGCTTTCTTTGACAGAGCACTAACGAGAGCAGAGGAAGCTGGTATTGCTCAAGAAAACATCCTGCTGGATCCAGGAATTGGCTTTGGTCTGACCAAGAAAGAAAATCTGCTTCTTTTACGGGATCTGGATAAACTACATCAGAAAGGCTATCCAATCTTTCTTGGAGTGTCGCGCAAGCGGTTTGTCATCAATATCCTTGAAGAAAATGGTTTTGAAGTCAATCCTGAGACAGAAATTGGTTTCCGTAATCGGGACACGGCTTCGGCTCATGTAACTAGTATCGCTGCGAGACAGGGTGTAGAAGTGGTGCGCGTGCATGACGTAGCTAATCACAGGATGGCAGTTGAAATTGCTTCCGCTATTCGTCTGGCTGATGAAGCGGAAAATTTAGATTTAAAACAATACAAATAAGATGAAAGAATTTGAAAACAATCAGTGGATTGCTAACTACCGGACGGATCAACCGCATTTTGGCTTGGAACGAATGGTGGAACTGTTAGCTTTGCGTGGCAATCCCCATCTCAAACTCAAGGTCATCCATATCGGAGGGACCAACGGCAAGGGTTCGACCATTGCTTTTTTGACAAATATGCTGAAAAAGCTAGGGCTGAGAGTTGGCGTGTTTAGCTCGCCCTATCTCATTCATTATACAGACCAGATTAGCATCAATGGGGGATCCATTCCAGAGGCTAGACTAGAAGCCCTCATGGCAGACTATCAGTCTTTGCTGGAGGGAGAAGCGGTCGCCAATTTGCAGGGGACAACCGAGTTTGAGATTATCACAGCCATAGCCTATGATTACTTTGCCTCGGAGCAAGTAGACGTGGCTATCATGGAAGTCGGCATGGGTGGACTTTTAGATAGTACCAATGTCTGTCAGCCCATTTTGACAGGAATCACGACTATTGGATTGGATCATGTGGCTCTACTTGGTGACACCTTGGAAGCCATAGCAGAGCAGAAAGCTGGTATTATCAAACAAGGTATTTCCTTGGTGACAGGTCGCATTTCTCCAGATGCTTTGGCTGTGATTGACCGCATTGCAGAAGGGAAAGATGCGCCGAGACTTGCCTACGGGGCAGATTATCAGGTCAGCCATCAAAAGAGTGTGGTGACAGGCGAAGTCTTTGACTATACAAGTGCTGTCAGACAAGGTCGCTTCCAGACAGGTTTACTTGGTTTGTACCAAATAGAGAATGCTGGGATGGCCATAGCTTTACTTGATACTTTTTGTCAAGAAGATGGTCGAGAACTAGCAAGCAATGACTTGCTTGCTCAAGCCTTGGAAGAAACAAGTTGGCCAGGGCGTTTGGAAATCGTGTCAAGAGATCCCTTGATGATCTTGGATGGGGCCCACAATCCCCATGCTATCAAGGCTTTATTAGCAACCTTGCAAGAACGCTTTGCGGATTATCATAAGGAAATCCTCTTTACTTGTATTAAAACCAAGGCCTTGGAGGATATGTTGGACTTGCTGGGGGCCATGCCAGATACCGAGCTTACTTTGACACATTTTGACGATAGTCGGGCGACTGATGAAAGCGTGCTGAAAGAGGCAGCTAAGTCTAGAAATCTCAGCTACCAAGGTTGGCAGGATTTTCTAGAGCAGAAATTGACAGATAAAAAAGAAGAGAAACAAACAGTTAGGATTGTCACAGGTTCCTTGTATTTCTTGAGCCAAGTGAGAGCCTATCTGATGGAGAGGAAGAATGAAAATGGATACACAAAAGATTGAAGCAGCTGTAAAAATGATTATCGAGGCTGTCGGAGAGGACGCTAACCGCGAGGGCTTACAGGAAACACCTGCTCGTGTCGCTCGTATGTACCAAGAGATTTTTTCAGGTCTTGGTCAAACAGCGGAGGAACATTTGTCAAAATCCTTTGAGATTATTGATGATAATATGGTGGTAGAAAAGGATATTTTTTTCCATACAATGTGTGAACACCACTTCTTGCCATTTTATGGTAGAGCGCACATTGCCTACATTCCAGATGGCCGTGTGGCAGGCTTGTCTAAGCTAGCCCGTACGGTTGAAGTTTATTCGAAAAAGCCACAAATTCAAGAACGTTTGAATATCGAAGTGGCCGATGCCTTGATGGACTATCTAGGAGCTAAGGGAGCCTTTGTTGTCATTGAGGCAGAACATATGTGTATGAGTATGCGTGGTGTCAGAAAACCAGGCACTGCAACCTTGACGACAGTAGCTCGTGGTCTATTTGAAACAGATAAGGACCTTAGAGATCAGGCTTATCGTTTAATGGGACTATAATACTCTTCGAAAATCAAATTCAAACCACGTCAGCTTCCATCTGCAACCTCAAAACAGTGTTTTGAGCAGCCTACGGCTAGCTTCTTAGTTTGCACTTTGATTTTCATTGAGTATAAAAAGAATCCGCTTTGGGCGGATTTTTCTAGAAAGGAATCATTATGGATCAACTGCAGATTAAGGATTTGGAAATTTTTGCCTATCATGGTCTTTTTCCCAGTGAGAAGGAATTGGGGCAGAAGTTTGTCGTTTCAGCTATCCTATCCTATGATATGACCAAGGCAGCGACAGATTTGGATTTAGCAGCCTCTGTCCATTACGGAGAATTGTGCCAGCAGTGGACGACTTGGTTTCAGGAAACGAGTGAGGATTTGATTGAAACGGTAGCCTATAAACTGGTAGAACGTACTTTTGAGACCTATCCTCTTGTCCAAGAAATCAAGTTGGAACTGAAAAAGCCTTGGGCGCCAGTGCATTTGCCACTAGATACATGCTCAGTAACCATCCATCGCCGTAAGCAACGAGCCTTGATCGCCCTAGGAAGCAACATGGGAGATAAGCAAGCAAACTTGAAACAAGCCATTGATAAACTGCGAAATCGAGGTATCCATATTCTCAAAGAATCCAGTGTCTTAGCGACGGAGCCTTGGGGTGGTGTGGAGCAGGATAGCTTTGCTAATCAGGTGGTTGAGGTAGAAACATGGTTGCCTGCCCCAGTCTTGTTAGAAACATTGTTGGCTATTGAGACAGAGATGGGACGGGTGCGAGAAGTGCATTGGGGACCTCGTTTGATTGATTTGGACTTGCTCTTTGTGGAGGACCAGGCCATTTATACAGATGAGCTTATCTTGCCCCATCCTTACATAGCAGAACGCCTTTTTGTTCTTGAGTCTCTACAAGAAATTGCGCCTCATTTTATCCATCCGACATTAAAGCAACCTATTCGCAACTTGTATAATGCTTGGAAACAATAGAAAAAACTCTAGTTTTCAGTCACTTGCAACTGAAGGCTAGAGTTTTTATACTCTTCGAAAATCTCTTCAAACCACGTCAGCTTCCATCTGCAACCTCAAAACAGTGTTTTGAGCTGACTTCGTCAGTTCTATCCACAACCTCAAAGCAGTGCTTTGAGCAACCTGCGGCTAGCTTCCTAGTTGGCTCTTTGATTTTCATTGAGTATTAAAATAGGTCATTTTCTTCTGGGAGGAGGATAGTCTCTCTACCGTCCATATCTAAAACCAGTACTTTCGGGGGATACAGAGGGTCGAAAGGATGGTTAAAGTCAAAATCAATGGCTGTAGGGAGGTGTTGGCTTGAAAAGTGGAAGGTAATTTTTCCATGGTTATTAAGCAATTGAAACTCAAGTTCTTCTTCCAATTCAAAGACATTTTTTAAGAAATGGTCGATGATATACCAAAAAGAGTCAATAACGTCATCAGGCAAACTGGTAACAATGCCAAAACTAGCAGACCGCATGTGGGCATTGGTAAAAGCCATATCTCTGCCCCCTTTCTTTTCCCTTATCATACAACAAATAGGATTAAAAATCAAGAAAAGGTAATTTTTTGAAAAGGATTTTAGCTACAGGGAAAAATAAGGAAAAAATCCCAAAAATCTCCCGAAGTTAATAGGTAAATTCCCAAATTAACTTGATTATATAACTTTCAGTTACTTTGAGAAGTTACCGAAAAATATTTTTCATATCTATTGACTTTTAGGGGTGAAATTTGGTATGATAGTAAGCGGTATTGTTTACCCCATTTGAAAGGCCCCAACCTTCCAAATACTTTTCGATGGGAAGGAACACCCATCACCGTAAACAAAAATCGAACTATATATAGGAGAAATCATGAACAAAACAACATTTATGGCTAAACCAGGCCAAGTTGAACGTAAATGGTACGTAGTTGACGCAACTGATGTACCACTTGGACGTCTTTCTGCAGTAGTTGCTAGCGTACTTCGCGGAAAAAACAAACCAACATTTACACCACACACTGATACAGGTGACTTTGTGATTGTTATCAATGCTGAAAAAGTTAAATTAACTGGTAAAAAAGCAACTGATAAAATCTACTACACTCACTCAAACCACCCAGGTGGATTGAAACAAATCTCTGCAGGTGAACTTCGTTCTAAAAATGCAGTACGTTTGATCGAGAAATCAGTTAAAGGTATGCTTCCACACAATACACTTGGACGCGCTCAAGGTATGAAGTTGAAAGTATTTGTTGGAGCTGAGCACACTCATGCTGCACAACAACCAGAAGTTCTTGACATTTCAGGACTTATCTAAGGAAAGGAACAAATAAAGTATGTCACAAGCACAATATGCAGGTACTGGACGCCGTAAAAACGCTGTTGCACGCGTTCGCCTTGTTCCAGGAACTGGTAAAATCACTGTTAACAAAAAAGATGTTGAAGAGTACATCCCACACGCTGACCTTCGTCTTGTCATCAACCAACCATTCGCAGTTACTTCAACTGTAGGTTCATACGACGTTTTCGTTAATGTTGTAGGTGGTGGATACGCTGGTCAATCAGGAGCTATCCGTCACGGTATCGCTCGTGCCCTTCTTCAAGTAGACCCAGACTTCCGCGATTCATTGAAACGTGCAGGACTTCTTACACGTGACTCACGTAAAGTTGAACGTAAGAAACCAGGTCTTAAGAAAGCTCGTAAAGCATCACAATTTAGTAAACGTTAATCAATACGATTATATCAACGTTTCAAAGCACCCAAAAGTTTACCTTATGGGTGTTTTTTTCGTCTTTTTTAAAAAAATTCACCTCAAAGTTCACCTTATTTTTACCTTATTGTTTTAGAGACTTTAAAGCAAATTCACCAACGGTCATAGGAACAACGTTAGAAGTATTGACATAAATTTGAGTTGTACCTGTATCGCTGTGTGTTAGTGCTTCAGAAATAGCTTCTAAGCTCATTCCTGCTTGTTTAGCCAGCGTTGCTCCTGTATGTCGCAGTTTATGTGGTGTAGCGTGTGCTAGTTCTTTATGTCGCTTTCTAATACTTTTCATTTTATTGTTCAGATAGTCAGCATGTAAAGGCTTGTTGATGTTTCCTTTTGTGTCGATATATGTAAAAACAAATTGTTCTGGATTACTGATGATGCCGAACTTTGCTAATTCATATCTTTGTTGTTCTTTCCAATTTTTGAGCAATTGGAGTAAGTCACCTGAAACAGAAAAGACAGTTTTCTTGTTGCTTTTTGTTGATTTTACTTCTCCATATCTATCTAATGCTTGGAGTAATTGAATTTGCGATTTATCAAAGTCAATATGTTTCCATTGTAGCGCATAGGATTCAGACTTTCTATCCCCTAAAAAGAATGTGAGATAGAATAGGACATAATCTTTGAGTGAAATCTTTTCGTCCTCTAAATCTTTTTGAAAGGCTAAGAACCAGTCTTGTAGTTGCTCGTGTGTCAGATATAAATCTTCCTCTCTCTTGGACTCATCAAGTTGAATCTTTTTAGTGGCTTTTATTCTTCTTAATATTTTGGCAACTTTATTAGCTTCTATATATTCAAGTTCTTCTGCCCAATCAAAAATAGAAATCACATAGCTACGTAAAGATTTAAAGTTCGCATATTCGTTAGCTTTTGCTGTCATAAGGTTTAAAATAACCTGCTTGTTTTGATTTAGAAACTGTATTGTATAATTTCCAAGAAGTGGCAATATATGTCTTTCGAAACAAGTTTTAGTATTAGAGATAGTTGACTTACTTGGTGGTTTAACAGTAGATGTTGTTTGTCCTGATTTGTAGGAATCCCACCAAATATTATGATAGAAGTCTGAGAAAAGGATTTCTCCTTTACCTAATCCAGTAAATTCATTATCTTCAATTTGATTTAACTTGGTAAGCAAGTCTATTTCTGCTTGTCTTGCCTCCTTTCTTGTTTTGAATCGTTTATCGTAATAGTTGTTGTTGACGATGCCAAGTGGCATTCGTGCATCTATTGGAATGTAGATTTTTAAACGATAAGTACCATTTTGTGTTTTAGTGATAGTCATGATATTCTCCTTGTGTATCGAACCAGAAAATATCATGACTATTATAAAACAAAAATCTTGATATTTCTAGTTATGTAAGTTTAGCCATTGATCGATAGCGTCTTTATGGAATCGAATCGTTTTACCGATTTTGATTTTGGGTAAGCCTTTTACAATCCAAGAATCCAGTGTATTATTTGATATACCTAAATAGTTACAAGCTTGTTGTTTGTTCAAATAGGGACTATCGATACCGCTCTTGTCTAATTGCTCTCTGATTTCTTTCTTTATAAGATTAGAGAGTAAAAGTTGAATTTGATGAATTTGTTCATCTGGTAAGATTACTTGCATAGCTTTTCCTCCGTTATACTTCTATTAAAGTAGAGTCTGATATGATGTCTCTAGTTTTATTAGGAGTATTCGTCAAGGGAGCTTTTGATGAAGTTATTTTGCTTTTATCTGTACTATACCTTCGTGAATCTAAATACTTGGCAAAAAAGTAAGTTTTATCTACGATAAGTCTTAATAAGGTCGGATTTTCTTCTCTCGCATACCTAACCAGATGATTAAATTCAGTGAAATTATTCTTGTCTATCACGTCAATAATAGTTGATAGAAAATCATCGTTGTTATGGTTTATGAGGAATTTATCCAATTCAAATCCGCATCCAATTTCTATATCTTTGATATCGTACGGACTTTTCTCAGGATTCTCCGCATGGACAAAGTAGTCATACATCCCTTTTGAGACATAATAGGTTCTACATGAGCAGGTCCCTTTAATTTATCCTTGATGAGTTCAGATACTTGAGAATAACTTTTGAGTGAATCGAAGAAAAAGGCGCCATGCTTATGAGCTTTTTTAAGTTCCCCTGTTCTTCTATTAACGTCTTTATCGTGCCAAGGGGATAAGATAAAGGGAATATGAAGGTCTTCAAGGATTTCTAAATAGTTTTCTGGGGCGCTCTCTCTGTAGAAAAGAAAAGCCCACTTGTTGGAACGTTGTTCTTTTGACATATACAACATACCTCGCTTTCAAATTGTATTTCTATCTATAAGGAGATTTAGAAGGGTTCTTTCGGAAGGTGGAAGACGCTTTTTTGATATTTCTGTGATTATTGATTATTGGACTAACGGGGTCGTAGTAACCCGTTAGTCCATATACCAAGCAGACGGGCGCTAGGTGGCGCTTACTTCGTGCGCCATAGCGCCCGTCCTATTATTTACGTCTTGTTCCGATAAAGTAGAAGTCCATGCCCTTTCTTTCAGGTCTTGAAAAATAATAGTCAGGATTGCGACTAGAAATTTCTTCACTGATGATTGTTTCCAAATCTTTTAGAATTCTAATGGCTTGTTGCGATTTGGGGACAGGAATAATCAATGTTGTGCTTTCCTCTCGTATATCTACAACCACTTTCTGAATCGCTTTATTGAACTGTTTGTTGATAGGGTTGTATCTCTTTGTGTTTCCTTGCTCGCTTGTGCTTACAGTTTCTGAGTACTCTCTTTGAATCAGAAATAGAAGAAGAGAAAGTCTGTGTAATGGACTTAAAGAGGTTTGATATTTTATCTTCTCTGTGGCGTATCTTAATTTCATAGCCAACTAATCCAAGGAATAAGAGAAGGGACAATAAAGAAATAGATGAGCTGATAAAGTGAAGCAAGCGCAGGAAATCAAACAGAGATGTGAAATAGATACTGTTTTCCAAGGGATTCATTCCAAGCCTCAATAAGATTGAAATAAACATAGATAGGATTCCCATTATAAAAAAGTAGTTGCTGGATGAATGGTTTTTTGAAAATTCGTTTTTCTCATAGTCTATAAAATTCCTTTCTTGGTGTAATAGGTGGGACAGAGGAGGGGGAAAACTTGATAAGGATGTTCGTTATCAATAATCTGTATAAGTCCTGTTCCTTTGCCTATCGGAATAACGATGCCCTCAGGGTCGAGGTCGGGAAACAAAAACTGTGTGGTCTTTTTATTAATGTTTCCAATCTGTATCAGAACATTCAATTGTTCCCGAACGGATACGGGGATAGTTGTATGGTCAAAGCGTTGACTGACTAGAAGTAAATGAACACGTGTAGCTCGTCCCAGTAGTGCGATTTGAGACAATAAAGAGAAGAAAGAATCTTTGATGGTTCTGTTGACTCCTTCTGACAAGGCTAGTACTTCATCAATAACAATGGTTAGATGTTTAAATTCATGACGTGGATTTTCAAACAAGATGGCTTGCCTTTTATGAATGATGGTCATACACTTGCTCAGGTTTTCATTAATTTCTGAAACAAAATCAGATTTAGAGCGGTTTTCATGGGGGTGAATAACGGGAGTTTGGTGTTCTCTTGCCCAGCGTGATGGTGTATCAAACTTAGGGTCAATAATAATTAGGTCAGAAATGTTTTTCAGGACACTAAGTAGATAAGTCAAAGCGTAACTTTTCCCACTACCGTAATTACCAGCAATAGCCAAAGAAGTTACCTTATCATAGTTAATGGCTAGATTTTTCATGATAGGAATATTATTACCCTTTAGAGACGAGGTAAATATCTCAAGGTCTGGAATGACCAAGCGCTCCGAAACTCCTTTTTTCCATGGAAAGAATAAGCCACGCTGAACATGAATATCCTCTGACTTTAAGGCGATAAAGTAAGCAGAGTTTTGTTTCAATAGCGTATATTGAGGATAGAGGGAGGCGTTTGCGATTAGAAAAATCTTCTGATACAAGTCATCATCAATGATAAAGCCACATGGTAGACGAGGGACAAAGATAAAGCCGTCTTCTCGGACAAGAATGTTAAAAGAGTTGGTGTAGGATGTTTCACCCTGTAATACAGAGCCCAAACCCATATTTAGGCTCTGTAACAGGTATTGTTCCAACTCTCTTTGTGTGAGAGTTGAAACCATTAGTTCACCTCTTTCAATCCGTCAGCTTTGAAGTAGACATTGTAGTTAACTTCGCATGCCATTAGACCTTCAAATGAAACCAGAGATAGGTAGTCTGGCAGTTCAGGTGCTTCTGTAAATTTCACTTGAAAAGGCGGAAGTCCTTTTTGTCCGAACCAAGCCTTATAAGCGACAATTTCCCCTGTTGGTTTGTTGTTTTCGTACTTTTGTTGGGGTTCGAGTTCGTCACTCAGTAAGTAGATAGGAGCGTTGAGGTCAACGTATTGTTGAGCGATATGGTTTGAGTAACCGCCTTTTCGGTGTTGTGGTTTGATTTTCATATGGATATACCTTTCTATATGAAGCTTAAAAACTAAGAAGAGACAAGCTCGGTTTGAGGTCATGAGCTGGACTTTTAAAACTACCTCCTAATTAATGGACAAAATTAAGGGTAGTTGAACCATTTTTGAGCAAAAAAGGCCTAATTTTTTTGTTCAATTATTCTGTGAGTCTTTCTTTTATATAAGACATTATTTTCGGTATCTTACGTTGGATTTTACGATAGTCCTCATTTAATCTTCTACCCATTTCTCTGAAAGAAAGTTTCTTGTAGTTTATATAGGTTTCCCCCTATACGTATATTCATATTCTTCAAATGAATGGCAAAGTAAGATAATGTCTCAAGTTCATCTAATTCAGATAGAACCTTTTTTAATCTTGGCAATTGAGCTAAGGTAAATTCTTCATCTTCTGTCTGAATGAGAAAGTCAAGAGGATTAGGGGAATCATCTATAAACAAGTCAAGTGGAGTTGTTTCGTTATTTGTTCTTCCATTGTTTATTTTGGAGTTTAGACTTATTTCTTTACGACGACATTGGCGAGCATAACTATTTTCATGTCTATCACTCTCATTTAGCCATTCAAGCCAGAAAGATTGCTCTTCTGGAGTTAGAGATTTAACGAGTTTTTCATTTAATTTCTTTTTAGAAATTTCTTCATATATATTATTCATGTTGGTTCCTTTCTGTCCTTAGGACGGAAAGAAACTTCAATGAGCCATACTGAATACCGATAGATGTGAAAAGGGCACACCAAATAAACGGATAAACAGATATATGCAGAACTCGACCGTTATCGTCTGAGTTTTCATATTCGTTTCAATCCGTCCATTTGATGGCCATCAATTAGGTAATATTATTATTCTGAAGAAAACGCTTGTGAAATTTGATATAATAGAATCAAATATACATTTGCCTTATCTTCAAACTTTATTATGAAGTAGATGGAGTTACTTGTAAATGTAGATAAAGTAGATAAAGTTACCAAATAAAGTAAGAGGAGTTAAAAAATGTCATCTAACGTTCCACGCCTAACAGGAGGGATACTCTTTGGGCTTATTCTTGAAGCTAGAAATACTAGAAGAAGAGTACGTAGTACAAGAGTACGTGGTGTTGTAACTGATAAAAGTGATGGTTTAAATGAAGATGATATGATGTTATCGTTCATCGAGAACTTTACAGGGGAATCCCTTTTAAAAGTTAAAGGGACATCATTTAAAAAGAATGTGTCTGAATATAAAAAATGTGTGATATCTGCTACATCATATTTGATCTTTGACGACCAAACTTTTATTGATTCTTTTGAAACCTCAGTTAAGCAAAATAAAAAAGACACACTTGAGAGTATGTCTGCTTTTATAAGTAATAAGTTTTCAGAGCAAAAATTGGAATGGTTTGCTTCTGCTATTATAGAAACAATCTGTAATGATGAAACAATTGATATTTCGGAACGATTTAAGATTTCTGTTAATAATACTGTATCTAAGTCAGAATTATTAAGTATTACAACAGTAGAAATTGAGCCATTCTTGTTAGATGTGATGAGATATATATTTGTAAATAAAATTGATAATACACTCGGTAAAGAAACATTTGAGGAATGGTATTCTCAAAATGGAGAAAATACGCCATGGAAATTCAGAAACTCAGAACTGGGAAAGTCTTTGCCTAATTTAGAAATAACTCGTTATAACCCAAGTGTGGAAGAGTTGAATGAACAAACTGCTGGAATAGTGGAACAAGAGCATGTTGAAGAATCAGATACTGAGAACGAAGAAGAGAAAAAATTTAATACTGAAGGTGAAGAATCTATGAAACAACAAGTATTGAATAATCCAAAAATCATAACTCAGTATGCTAACAAAATTTATAACATAGAACATGTAGAAAATTTAAATTAAGGAGAATACATTGACAAACTCACTAAAAAGGCAGGATAATTTGCCCTCAGAATTTCCCCAACAACCACTACAACAAAATGCGGACAGAATTTATAATATTGAGCAAGCAAACAGTGTAAATCATATCGTTAATGTTACACCTATACGGCAGATACTCTCTTCCAATGAATATTATAACCTATTTATAATTTACAATGAGAAGTATGAAGAGAACTCGTTTAGTTTAAACAATGATAGGGTTTTTCAATACACAAATTCAGCAATTAGTCAAAAGTTCAATCAATTCACTTTAGAAGATATTGATGAAATAATGAGTTTGCCAGCTTTATTCCTTCCAGAATATAGTGAGGCGAACCAAGAGATAAAAACTGGATTTTTTGGAAAATTAGTAGATATAGATAAAAGAGCTGGATATATAAAATTTGATTTTCAGAAAGAATGTGAAATTGATTTAAATCTGATCGAACTTCATCAATCAGAATTAAAAATAGAAGATTGGGAATTAAGTAGGACTCACTGGGCAATTAAAAGAGCCAATTTAAAGAACATTTTAAAAGGCTTTGGTAATGGCAACGAAACAGAGTAAAGAAGTAAAAATTCAACGTGAAGTTGAAGAGTGGCAACGTCTTACGGCATGGAGTTTGTGACACAAAATGAAAGTGTCAATCCAAAGATTGACAAAGCCTTATCAAAAGCTAGAACGAACTTATAAGATGTCAATAATGCGGTAGGACGTTATGAAGAGGTCGTCAATCTCGTCAAATTTGGTAAAGACGAAATGAAATTAGATGGATTATTTATTGAGGTAATAGCGATACCTGCATTTAACATCATAGAAGCGTGTGTGTGGCGGAATAAGTGAAAACTATAGTCTGGTAGTCCTAAAGCAGATAGACGCTTTTTAAGAGTTGCTCTTTCATTTCTATCGCACATATAATTCCCGTATATGGTTGGGAATATGAGTGAAGATTTTCTGTTTCGTTCGCTTTTTTGTCTAATCTATCGATTTTAAAAATTTATAATAAAGAATTACTGAAATCAAAATCTTTTTGTCCCAGTCTCTTATGTTGTTTAATAGAGTTGCTATTGCATCAATTATATCTGTTTTTTGTGGTTCTGGTATTTGTTCAAGTTGAGTGATAATATAGCGAATTGAATTTCGAGAGTTTTTACTCAGTTAATTTTATTTTTAGCCCATGTTAAAAATAAAATTAACGTGTGTTAAAAATAAAATTAACATTGGTTAATTTTTCTTGACTTAAAATTTAAAAATGATATACTATGTTTATGGAGAGATGACAATTTATAAAATGTACTACTCTATTCTACTAGATAATGATTGAATAAAACTTTTTATAACAACGGCTAGCAAAGTTATAATTTTATATCTATTAGAAAATAAATATGTAAGGAAATTTAAATGAAAAAAACTACAATATTATCATTAACTACAGCTGCGGTTATTTTAGCAGCATATGTCCCTAATGAACCAATCCTAGCAGATACTCCTAGTTCGGAAGTAATCAAAGAGACTAAAGTTGGAAGTATTATTCAACAAAATAATATCAAATATAAGGTTCTAACTGTAGAAGGTAACATAGGAACTGTTCAAGTGGGTAATGGAGTTACTCCTGTAGAGTTTGAAGCTGGTCAAGATGGAAAACCATTCACGATTCCTACAAAAATCACAGTAGGTGATAAAGTATTTACCGTTACTGAAGTAGCTAGTCAAGCTTTTAGTTATTATCCAGATGAAACAGGTAGAATTGTCTACTATCCTAGCTCTATTACTATCCCATCAAGCATAAAAAAAATACAAAAAAAAGGCTTCCATGGAAGTAAAGCTAAAACTATTATTTTTGACAAAGGCAGTCAGCTGGAGAAAATTGAAGATAGAGCTTTTGATTTTTCTGAATTAGAAGAGATTGAATTGCCTGCATCTCTAGAATATATTGGAACAAGTGCATTTTCTTTTAGTCAAAAATTGAAAAAGCTAACCTTTTCCTCAAGTTCAAAATTAGAATTAATATCACATGAGGCTTTTGCTAATTTATCAAATTTAGAGAAACTAACATTACCAAAATCGGTTAAAACATTAGGAAGTAATCTATTTAGACTCACTACTAGCTTAAAACATGTTGATGTTGAAGAAGGAAATGAATCGTTTGCCTCAGTTGATGGTGTTTTGTTTTCAAAAGATAAAACTCAATTAATTTATTATCCAAGTCAAAAAAATGACGAAAGTTATAAAACGCCTAAGGAGACAAAAGAACTTGCATCATATTCGTTTAATAAAAATTCTTACTTGAAAAAACTCGAATTGAATGAAGGTTTAGAAAAAATCGGTACTTTTGCATTTGCGGATGCGATTAAACTTGAAGAAATTAGCTTACCAAATAGTTTAGAAACTATTGAACGTTTAGCCTTTTACGGTAATTTAGAATTAAAAGAACTTATATTACCAGATAATGTTAAAAATTTTGGTAAACACGTTATGAACGGTTTACCAAAATTAAAAAGTTTAACAATTGGTAATAATATCAACTCATTGCCGTCCTTCTTCCTAAGTGGCGTCTTAGATTCATTAAAGGAAATTCATATTAAGAATAAAAGTACAGAGTTTTCTGTGAAAAAAGATACATTTGCAATTCCTGAAACTGTTAAGTTCTATGTAACATCAGAACATATAAAAGATGTTCTTAAATCAAATTTATCTACTAGTAATGATATCATTGTTGAAAAAGTAGATAATATAAAACAAGAAACTGATGTAGCTAAACCTAAAGAAGGAACAGGTAAAACTGAAACTGACGTAGCTAAACCTAAAGAAGGGACAGGTAAAACTGAAACTGACGTAGCTAAACCTAAAGAAGGAACAGGTAAAACTGAAACTGACGTAGCTAAACCTAAAGAAGGGACAGGTAAAACTGAAACTGATGTAGCTAAACCTAAAGAAGGAACAGGTAAAACTGAAACTGATGTAGCTAAACCTAAAGAAGGAACAGGTAAAACTGAAACTGATGTAGCTAAACCTAAAAAGAATTCTAATCAGGGAGTAGTTGGTTGGGTTAAAGACAAAGGCTTATGGTATTATTTAAACGAATCAGGTTCAATGGCTACTGGTTGGGTTAAAGATAAAGGCTTATGGTATTACTTAAACGAATCAGGTTCAATGGCTACTGGTTGGGTTAAAGATAAAGGCTTATGGTATTACTTAAACGAATCAGGTTCAATGGCTACTGGTTGGGTTAAAGATAAAGGCTTATGGTATTACTTAAACGAATCAGGTTCAATGGCTACTGGTTGGGTTAAAGACAAAGGCTTATGGTATTACTTAAACCAATCAGGTTCAATGGCTACTGGTTGGATTAAAGATAAAGGCTTATGGTATTACTTAAACGAATCAGGTTCAATGGCTACTGGTTGGGTTAAAGACAAAGGATCATGGTATTATCTTGATACTGCTGGAGCTATGAAGACAGGTTGGTTTACAGTTTCTGGTAAATGGTACTATACCTATAATTCAGGAGATTTATTAGTAAACACCACTACACCCGATGGCTATCGAGTCAATGCTAACGGTGAGTGGGTAGGATAGGTATCCATTAGCTAAATCTAATCATTCTGAACTAAAAAATCTTCTTACATATGTAGGAAGATTTTTTGGATTCTCAAAACTAGTTTAAAAGACTACGCTATTTAAACCAATTTTGAGAATGGATATATAAGGATATTCAGAAATCTAGTTGGTCAACTTTTGTATTTTGAATATACCTTAGATGGTGACGATGTCTTGGTATATCTGATACTCACTTACATATTCTAACTTATTTTAACTAAGATAAAACTGTAGTGGTGAATTTGCTACAAATAGTGTAGAGGCGTTATTTGAAAAATATACAAAAAAGGAACTCCAATTTACATTTGAGTTCCTCTTACTTTTAATTGTCCGAATCAATATTCTTATTTCAAAAAAAGGTAGTGATTCGGCTGATTTTTATTGCAATGTAGTGAAATTTGAAATTTCAAGAATCGCTTTAAATCAAGGTTTCTACCGTATATTGACGTGTAGTGAATCCCTATTTCACTTCTGTAAAACTAAATAAGGTAAACTTTTGATATTCTGGTTCGATTTTAGCTTATTTTTAATGAAAATTTACCTTATTTTGATGAAATTGATTGAAATTATACTCAATTGTTTTCAAAAAGCAACCTTGTCCATTGTCTGCTGACAGTGGACTTTAAAACGCTTTTTTCCAGTCCTTGAATAACTTCTTGAAGCTTATCAATGACGGCTTCCAATGTTTGGAAAGCCTTGTTTTTAAAACCTCGTTTTCGAATTTCTTTCCAGACTTGTTCAATAGGGTTCATTTCTGGTGTATAAGGTGGGATAAAAGCCAACTCAATATTACTTGGAATCTCTAAGGTACTTGATTTATGCCATATAGCATTATCCATGACAAGTAAAATATAGTCATCTGGATAAGCTTGTGAGACTTGCCGTAGAAATTCATTGGTCCACTCAGTATTGCATCCTCCAGCAATGAGGAAAAAGGAATCTCCTGTCTGAGCATCTACTGCCCCATAACAATAGCGATATTCTCGCATATAATGACTAGGAATGCTAGGTCGGATTCCTTGAGGAGCCCAACAAGAACTCATCTTACTGATTCTTCCGAAACCAGCTTCATCTTGGTACATCAAACGTACTTTGTTATAAGTCCCCTCTTCTTTAAAGCGCTTACTCAAGGTCTCGAATGTAGATTTTATTTTTAGACGTCTCAATTGTCTGAGCGTCTGCCTTCTTGGGATGCTCAGGTCGAGGAGTGACCGTTCGCCAACCATGTCGTTTCAGGAGATAATAGAAACCATCACGTGTGGAAGTGCGACCAATCTCTTTTTGATAGGCTTCAAATAACTGATTGACAGTTACAAATTCCCCAGCCTGAGCAGCTTCTATATGACGTTTTAGAAATGCTTGTTCTTCTTCGTAAGTCATATATTCTCTATGAGTCCACCACGGGTCTCCTGAAGAAGCGCTTCTAAACCAAACTCCTTATATTTTTTCAAATTCCTCCAAACAGTTGTTTTATTGCAATCTAGCAAATCCATGATTTCCTTATAACTCTTTTCTTTTGAGCGAAAATAAATAATCTGTAGACGTTTGTGATATTTGGCGTACGATGAATCTCTTAGGAGTTGTTCAATTTTTTGTGTTTCTTCGTTTGTAAGTTTCATAACTACTATTATAAGATGTTTTTTGATTTTAGTCCAGTATTAGTTGAAATTTTATTTTTAGAGACTCCATGAAAACGTTGATTTTAAAGCACTTTGAAATTAGATGAAATAAGTGGTGCCCCAACCAGGTCTTAAGAAAGCTCGTAAAGCATCACAATTTAGTAAACGTTAATTCGAAAGAATTACTATACTTATACAGAGCACCTTTCGGGGTGTTCTTTTTTTATACTTTCTTACTAAATTGGTGCAATTGACACAGTTGTTGCGACTTTATACTCTTCGAAAATCTTTTCAAACCACGTCAGCTCTATCTGCAACCTCAAAACAGTGTTTTGAGCAACCTGCGGCTAGCTTCCTAGTTTGCTCTTTGATTTTCATTGAGTAGTAGTCTCTCATGTTTGTTTAGCGTCTAAAAGAGACATTTGAGAAGATTGAAAACAGTTCTCTCTTTTCTCCTAGTATAATGATTGGTAGGAAGGGAGAGAAAAGATGAAAACAATGAGAATCTTATTTTTGTTAGCTTTAATTCAAATCAGTTTGAGTAGCTGTTTTCTATGGAAGGAATGCATCTTGTCCTTTAAACAAAGTACAGCTTTTTTCATCGGAAGTATGGTCTTCGTTTCAGGAATCTGTGCTGGAGTAAATTATCTTTATACCCGTAAGCAAGAAGTCCATAGTGTCCTAGCCAGTAAGAAGTCAGTGAAGCTTTTTTACAGTATGTTACTCTTAATTAATTTATTAGGAGCTGTCCTTGTCTTGTCAGATAACTTGTTCATTAAAAATACGCTGCAGCAAATTAGTTGACTTTTTATTGCCATCCTTTTTCTTTCTATTTGGGCTAGATTTGCTGATTTTTTTACCCTTGAAAAAATACATGCGCGATTTTCTTGCTATGCTAGACAGAAAAAAGACAGTGTTGGTGACTATTTTAGCAACACTTCTCTTTTTAAGAAATCCAATGACCATTGTCTCTCTTCTGATGTATATTGGACTGGGTTTGTTTTTTGCAGCCTATCTTGTCCCAAATTCGGTCAAGAAGGAAGTTTCCTTTTATGGTCATATTTTCCGAGATCTTGTATTGGTCATTGCTACGCTCATTTTCTTTTAGAGAAAGCTTGTTTTTATGGATGTTATGATGGTAATACTCTTCGAAAATCTCTTCAAACTACGTCAGCGTCGCCTTGCCGTACTCAAGTACAGCCTGCGGCTAGCTTCCTAGTTTGCTCTTTGATTTTCATTGAGTATAAGTTTAGCAGGAAAATAGACACAAAAGAAAAGTTTTTGGTATAATAAGAGTATGTACACAAAAAATGAAGAAGAGCTACAAGCCTTAGGGGAGCGTTTGGGTCATCTATTAGCAAAGAATGATGTTTTAATCTTAACTGGAGAACTGGGTGCAGGTAAAACGACCTTTACTAAAGGACTTGCTAAAGGTTTACAGATTTCTCAAATGATTAAAAGTCCAACCTATACTATCGTAAGAGAGTATGAGGGGCGTCTTCCGCTTTTCCATTTAGATGTTTATCGAATTGAAGGAGATGCGGATTCTATCGATTTGGATGAGTTTCTCTTTGGTGGCGGAGTGACTGTTATTGAGTGGGGCAATCTCTTAGGAGATGCCTTGCCAGATACTTATTTAGAGTTGGAAATTCTAAAAGAAGAAGACGGTCGCAGATTACATTTCCAAGCAAAGGGTTTGCGTGCAGAAAAGCTTTTAGAGGAGCTTCAACATGGAGTATGAATTGCTCATTAGGGAAGCAGAGCCCAAAGATGCAGCTGAATTAGTGGCCTTTTTAAATCGTGTAAGTGTAAGACAGATTTTACCAGCCTAGACAGAGATGGTATTCTCTTGACCAGTGAGGAGATGGAAATATTCCTCAACAAGCAAGCTAGTTCGGACAATCAGATAACCTTACTTGCATTCTTAAATGATAAAATTGCTGGTATTGTAAATATTACAGCTGACCAGCGCAAGAGAGTACGTCATATTGGAGATCTCTTCATTGTGATTGGCAAAAGATATTGGAATAATGGCTTGGGAAGTTTGTTGCTAGAAGAAGCGATAGAGTGGGCACAAGCAAGTGGCATTCTGCGTCGTCTCCAACTGACTGTCCAAACTCGTAATCAAGCAGCAGTTCATCTTTATCAAAAGCATGGCTTTATAATTGAAGGTCGCCAAGAGCGTGGGGCATATATAGAAGAAGGGAAATTTATCGATGTTTACTTGATGGGTAAACTGATCGATTAGTAGAAATATGGTTAAAAAAATTATTGGAATGGTGCTAGCTTTACTTTCTGTAACTGTAGTAGGAGCAGGTATTTTTGCTTATACTATTTATCAGCAAGGGACAGAAACCTTAGCTAAAACCTATAAAAAAATCGGCGAAGAAACCAAGGTTATTGAAGCAACTGAACCTTTGACCATTCTGTTAATGGGGGTTGACACTGGAAACGCTGAACGAACTGAAACTTGGGTCGGTAGAAGTGATAGCATGATCTTGATGACAGTGAATCCTAAAACGAAAAAAACAACGATGATGAGTTTAGAGCGGGATATTCTGACCCGCATTGAATCAGGGAATGGTCAGGTTCATGAAGCGAAACTGAATTCAGCATATGCAGATGGTGGAGCAGAGCTTGCTATAGAAACCATTCAAAAAATGATGAATATCCATATTGATCGCTATGTGATGGTCAATATGAAAGGGTTACAAAAACTAGTGGATGCAGTAGGTGGTATTACAGTCAATAATACCTAGGTTTCCCAATTTCTATCAGTGACCAAGAAGAATTTAATACCATTTCTATTGGTGTTGGGGAGCACATATTGGGGGAGAAGAAGCCCTAGTCTATGCACGAATGCGTTACCAAGATCCTGAGGGGGATTATGGTCGTCAAAAACGTCAACGTGAAGTTATTCAAAAAGTCATGGAAAAAGCTCTCAGTTTAAATAGCGTTGGTCATTATCAAGAGATTCTAAAAGCTTTGAGTGACAATATGCAGACCAATATTGATTTGTCTGCAAAAAGTATCCCTAACTTGCTAGGCTATAAAGATTCATTTAAAACCATTGAAACTCAGCAGTTGCAGGGTGAAGGAGAGATGCTTCAAGGTGTTTCTTACCAGATTGTTTCGAGAGCCCATATGTTGGAAATGCAAAATCTACTCCGACGTTCTTTGGGACAAGAAGAAGTCACTCAGCTTGAAACCAATGCGGTCTTATTTGAAGATTTATTTGGCAGAGCACCTGTTGGTGATGAAGATAATTAACTTTTGATACAAATAAAAAATCAATCGTGGGAAATTTCCTGCGATTTTTTCAAAAATACGAATAGATAGGTAGGAGGAAACATGAAAGCAGAAATCATTGCTGTTGGAACAGAGATTTTGACAGGACAGATTGTCAACACTAATGCTCAGTTTTTATCAGAAAAACTAGCAGAGATTGGGGTAGATGTATATTTTCAGACGGCTGTAGGAGACAACGAAGCCCGTCTCTTGTCTTTGCTTGAGATTGCCAGTCAACGTAGCAGTCTGGTGATTTTGACAGGTGGTTTAGGGCCGACTGAGGACGATTTGACCAAACAAACTCTGGCTAAATTTTTAGGGAAAGAATTAGTCTTCGATCCTCAGGCTCAGGAGAAGTTAGATGTCTTTTTCGCCCAGCGACCAGACTATGCCCGAACACCGAATAACGAAAGACAAGCCCAAATTGTAGAAGGAGCGACTCCACTGCCAAACGAAACGGGGCTGGCTGTGGGAGGAATACTAGAAGTAGATGGAGTGACCTACGTTGTCCTTCCTGGTCCGCCAAGTGAATTGAAGCCTATGGTCTTAAACCAACTTCTACCCAAGTTGATGACGGGGAGTAAGCTGTATTCCCGAGTTCTTCGTTTCTTTGGGATTGGCGAGAGCCAGTTGGTGACGATTTTGGCTGATTTAATTGATAATCAGACCGATCCGACCTTGGCACCTTATGCCAAGACAGGAGAGGTAACCTTGCGTCTGTCAACAAAGGCTAGCAGTCAAGAAGAGGCGAATCAAGTGCTGGATATTTTGGAACATCAAATCTTGGATCGCCAGACCTTTGAAGGACTTTCTTTACGAGACCTTTGTTATGGTTATGGGGAAGAGTCCAGTTTAGCCAGCATTGTGGTAGAAGAACTGAAAAAACAAGGGAAAACCATCACGGCTGCAGAGAGTTTGACGGCAGGTCTTTTCCAAGCTAGGTAGCGGATTTTTCAGGAGCTTCAAGTATATTTAAGGGTGGTTTTAACCTATAGCTTGGAGGAAAAATCAAAAATGTTGGATATTCCTGTCAAGGATTTGGAAGAACAGAGTGTGGTATCTGAATTTACAGCACAGAAGATGGCTGAGCAGGCACGAAACAAGACTCAATCTGATTTTGGAATTAGTTTGACTGGAGTGGCAGGGCCAGATAGCCTAGAAGGGCATCCAGCTGGGACAGTCTTCATAGGCTTGGCTCGAGAGCAAGGAACTGAGGTTATCAAGGTCAATATTGGAGGCAGAAGTCGAGCAGATGTACGTCACATTGCTGTTATGCATGCCTTTAACCTAGTTCGCAAGGCTTTATTAAGTGACTAACTTTTGATATAATAGTAGATAGGTCTGAGGATCATTAGAATGTAGGAGAATAGAATGGCGAAAAAACCAAAAAAATTAGAAGAAATTTCAAAAAAATTGGGGCAGAACGTGAAAAGGCCTTGAATGATGCTCTTAAATTGATTGAGAAAGACTTTGGTAAAGGATCAATCATGCGTTTGGGTGAACGTGCGGAGCAAAAGGTGCAAGTGATGAGCTCAGGTTCTTTAGCTCTTGACATTGCCCTTGGTTCAGGTGGTTATCCTAAGGGACGTATCATCGAAATCTATGGACCAGAGTCATCTGGTAAGACGACAGTTGCCCTTCATGCAGTTGCACAAGCGCAAAAAGAAGGTGGGATTGCAGCCTTTATCGATGCGGAGCATGCCCTTGACCCAGCTTATGCTGCGGCCCTTGGTGTTAACATTGACGAATTGCTCTTGTCACAACCAGACTCAGGAGAGCAAGGTCTTGAAATTGCAGGAAAATTGATTGACTCAGGTGCTGTAGATCTTGTCGTGGTCGACTCAGTTGCGGCCCTTGTACCTCGTGCGGAGATTGATGGAGATATCGGTGATAGCCACGTTGGTTTGCAGGCCCGTATGATGAGTCAGGCCATGCGTAAACTTGGTGCTTCTATCAATAAAACCAAAACAATTGCTATCTTTATCAACCAATTGCGTGAAAAAGTTGGGGTCATGTTTGGAAATCCAGAAACAACACCTGGCGGACGTGCTTTGAAATTCTATGCTTCAGTCCGCTTAGATGTTCGTGGTAACACACAAATTAAGGGAACTGGTGACCAAAAAGAAACCAATGTCGGTAAAGAAACTAAGATTAAGGTTGTAAAAAATAAGGTAGCTCCACCGTTTAAGGAAACCGTAGTTGAAATTATGTACGGAGAAGGAATTTCTAAGACTGGTGAACTCTTGAAGATTGCAAGCGACTTGGATATTATCAAAAAAGCAGGAGCTTGGTATTCTTACAAGGATGAAAAAATCGGTCAAGGTTCTGAAAATGCTAAGAAATATTTGGCAGAGCACCCAGAAATCTTTGATGAAATTGATAAGCAAGTCCGTTCTAAATTTGGCTTGATTGATGGAGAAGAAGCTTCAGAACAAGATACTGAAAACAAAAAAGATGAAGCAGTTCAAGCAGATTCTGTGAATGAAGAAGTGACACTTGACCTAGGCGATGAACTTGAAATCGAAATTGAAGAATAAGCTGTTAAAGTAGTGGAGAAATCCGCTACTTTTTCGATTTTTGATTCAAGATTTCAGATTGACTATAGTTTGCTGTTTCTTGTGGCTCCACTAGAAAGCTGATGTAATAGCCTTATGAATAAAAAACGAACAGTGGACCTGATACATGGTCCGATTCTTCCTTCTCTCTTGAGTTTTGCCTTCCCAATCTTGCTGTCTAATATCTTTCAGCAACTCTATAACACTGCTGATGTCTTGATTGTTGGACGTTTTCTTGGACAAGACTCCTTGGCAGCGGTAGGGGCGACGACAGCGATTTTTGACCTGATTGTAGGTTTTACTCTTGGTGTTGGAAATGGCATGGGGATTGTCATTGCCCGTTATTATGGAGCTCGGAATTTCACTAAAATCAAGGAAGCAGTAGCATCCACCTGGATTTTAGGGGCTCTTTTGAGTGTTGTAGTGATGCTGCTGGGCTTTCTTGGTTTGTATCCTCTTTTACAGTACCTAGATACCCCTGCTGAAATCCTTCCCCAGTCCTATCAATATATTTCTATGATTGTGACTTGTGTCGGTGTCAGCTTTGCCTATAATCTTTTTGCAGGTTTGTTGCAGTCCATTGGGGACAGTCTAGCTGCCCTTGGATTTTTGATTTTCTCTGCTCTGGTTAATGTGGTTCTGGATCTCTATTTTATTACGCAACTGCATCTGGGAGTTCAATCCGCGGGACTTGCTACCATTATTTCGCAAGGTTTATCAGCGGTTCTTTGCTTTTATTATATCTGTAAGAGTGTGCCAGAACTTTTGCCTCAGCGCAAGCATTTCAAATGGGATAAGTCCTTGTACGCAGATCTCTTGGAGCAAGGTTTGGCTATGGGCTTGATGAGTTCAATTGTGTCCATCGGCAGTGTGATTTTACAGTCTTCTGTCAATACCTTTGGCGCAGTGATTATAAGTGCACAAACGGCGGCTCGACGCATTATGGCCTTCGCCCTTCTTCCGATGACTGCTATTTCTGCTTCGATGACGACCTTTGCTTCTCAGAATTTAGGTGCAAGCGCCCAGACCGTATTGTTCAAGGCCTTCGAATCGGCAGTCGTTTAAGTATATCCTGGGCAGTTTTTGTTTGTGTTTTCCTCTTTTTTGCCAGTCCAGCCTTGGTTTCCTTCTTGGCTAGTTCGACAGATGGTTACTTGATAGAAAATGGAAGTCTCTATCTGCAAATTAGTTCAGCCTTTTATCCCATTTTGAGCCTCTTGTTGATTTATCGCAATTGTTTGCAGGGTTTGGGGCAAAAAATCCTTCCTCTGGTTTCTAGTTTTATCGAACTAATCGGGAAAATCGCTTTTGTGGTCTTGATTATCCCTTGGGCGGGCTATAAGGGAGTTATTCTTTGTGAACCCCTCATCTGGGTTACCATGACCATCCAACTGTACTTCTCACTGTTCCGTCACCCCTTGATAAAAGAAGGTAAGGCCATCTTGGCAACCAAAGTGCTCTCCTAGCTGTATTTGCTAATAAAATCCATTTCCTCTAGTGAAAATCGAAAAAACTTGTGCTGTTATCTTTAGTTTGGTCTTGAAAATAGTTTAACAGACTTTTGACTTCTTTTATATGATATAATAAAGTATAGTATTTATGAAAAGGACATATAGAGACTGTAAAAATATACTTTTGAAAAGCTTTTTAGTCTGGGGTGTTATTGTAGATAGGATGCAGACCTTATCAGTCCTATTTACAGTGTCAAAATAGTGCGTTTTGAAGTTCTATCTACAAGCCCAATCGTGACTAGGATTGTATTCTTTATGAGGTAGAAATAAAGGAGTTTCTAGCTCTGGATTGTAAAAAATAAGTTGTTTTAATTGATAAGGAGTAAAATATGGAAATTGATGTGAGTAAATTAAGAACAGATTTGCCTCAAGTCGGCGTGCAACCATATAGGCAAGTCCATGCCCATTCCACAGGCAACCGTAATTCAACGGTTCAAAATGAGGCTGACTACCATTACAGAAAAGATCCTGAATTGGGCTTCTTTTCTCACGTAGTCGGTAATGGTCGTGTTATGCAGGTAGGACCTGTTGATAATGGTGCCTGGGACGTTGGGGGCGGTTGGAATGCAGAAGGTTATGCACAAGTTGAACTGATTGAAAGCCATGAATCGAAAGAAGAGTTTCTGATTGACTATCGTCTCTATATCGAACTCTTGCGTAATCTAGCAGACGAGGCTGGGATACCTAAAACGCTTGATACTGCTGATTTAGCAGGTATCAAGACACACGAATATTGCACCAATAACCAACCTGACAACAACTCAGATCATGTTGACCCTTATCCTTATCTTGCAAGCTGGGGCATTAGTCGTGAGCAATTCAAGCAGGATATTGAAAACGGCTTGACGATTGAAGCAGGATGGCGACAGAACGATACTGGCACCTGGTATGTACACTCAGATGGTTCTTATCCAAAAGATAAGTTTGAGAAAGTTAATGGTACCTGGTATTACTTTGACGGTTCAGGATATATGCTTGCAGACCGCTGGAAGAAGCACACAGACGGCAACTGGTACTGGTTTGACCAGTCAGGCGAAATGGCGACAGGCTGGAAGAAAATCGCTGAGAAGTGGTACTATTTCGATGGAGAAGGTGCTATGAAAACAGGCTGGATCAAATACAAGGAGACTTGGTACTATCTTGATAGTCAAAATGGGGACATGGTTTCTAATGCCTTTGTCAAATCAAATGATGGCTGGTATTACCTTAAAGAAGATGGCACGATAGCAGAAAAACCAGAATTTACAGTCGAGCCTGAAGGCTTGATAACAGTAAAATAATAATGGAATGTCTTTCAAATCAGAACAGCGCATATTATTAGGTCTTGAAAAAGCTTAATAGTATGCGTTTTCTTGTGGAGATATTTCCTTCAATTTTTGCTACTATATTAAATAAAAATCAAAAAGCAAACTAGAAAGTTATGCTAAAATAAAATCTAAATTTGACAATGTAAATCGAGTCGGATAGCTTTAAGTACTGTTTTGAGGTTGAAGATACGATTTTTGATAGGAACTCATCAAATAGGTTTACTATCATCAATTTTGGATTTTTAAGCAGTATCAATAAATTGCTTCCTTGTTTTGTCATAATTTTTTTATTTAAAAAATTTACTTTATGACAAGAGTGTGCTATTCTTTTTATGAGAGAGGTGTATGAATATGATAAATGTATGTGATGTTGGAAAAAGAATAAAAGAACTTAGAATATCTTCAAATCTTACTCAAGATAAGATTGCTGAATATTTGTCTTTGAATCAAAGCATGATTGCCAAAATGGAAAAAGGTGAAAGGAATATCACGTCGGATGTTATTGAGAAACTATCTGCCCTGTTTTGCTGTACGGTTGAATATCTTTTGTTTGGCGAACAAGCTGAACAACAGTGTGTAATATCGTTTAGAAAAAATAAAATAGTAGACCAAGATCTTAAAGTTTTAGCGAAAATCAATAAAATTGTATTGAATCAATTTGAGATAGATCAGCTATTGGAGACAAAATAAATGATTGATAAAATGGATTTAAGTAATAAAGCTTCAAATCTTAGAAAAAAGTTGGGAGCTGACGGTGAAGCGCCGATAGATATTTTTAAATTGGTACAAAAGATAGAGAATTTGACGCTGGTATTTTATGGACTCGGAAAGAATATTAGCGGAGTCTGTTATAAAGGAACTCAGTCAAGTCTCATTGTAATCAATTCAGACATGTCATTAGGAAGATAAGGATTTTCTTTAGCACATGAACTGTATCATCTTTATTATGATGAGGTGAAGAAGAGTTCAGTCAGTCTTATCTTGATTGGTGAAGGAGATGAAACTGAAAGAAAAGCGGATCAGTTTGCTTCATATTTTTTAGTTTCCCCATCTTCACTGTATAGGATGGTTGAGGAAATCAGAGAAAATGCTAATAGAACTCATCTTGAAGTAGAAGATATTATAAAATTGGGTCAGTTTTATGGTATCAGTCATAAAGCTATGTTATATAGATTGCGGAATGATGGATACCTTGATGCAGAAGAAATTAAAAATATGGATATTAGTGTTATAGAGACAGCTTCAAGATTAGGCTATGATACAAGTTTATATCGTCCTTTGTCAGAAAGTAAAAAGGAATGGTATTAGGACACTATATTAAATCGACTGAACAACTTTTAGAAAATAACAGAATTTCGCAAGGGAAGTATGAGGAACTGCTACTAGATGCTTTCAGATATGATATTGTATATGGGCTAGATGAAGAGGGGAGTTGTCGTTTGACTAGTCGTGTATTTATTGATACAGATTGTATTTCAGCATTTTTATGGGTTGGCACTGAACATCTTTTAGAAAAGCTCTATTCGGGTAAAATTGTTATTCCACAAGAGGTGTATGATGAAATCAATATACCTACAATCCCCCATTTAAAATCTAGGATAGACCAGTTAGTAGCTAAGGGTTCAGCTGAGATTGTGAGCATAGACATTGGAACTGAAGAATACGCATTATATAGAAATTTAACAAGAAATCATGATAGTAACAAGGTTATTGGTAAGGGAGAAGCGGCTTCTATTTCCTTAGCGAAAAAGCATAACGGGATATTAGGAAGTAATAACCTAAGAGATGTTCAACCATATGTAGAAGAATTTTCTTTAGAACATATGACGACAGGAGATATACTGATTGAAGCGTTTAAAGCGTAATTTATTACTGAACAAGAGGGCAATCATATCTGGAATAATATGCTTAAAAAGAGAAGGAAAATTGGGGCGGCTTCATTTTCAGACTATCTTCGTGGAAGTGTTCATCAAAATAGACAAAAATAAATTTGGATAAATCGAACTTACTATTCAGGAGGAATATGAGCAATTCGAAGAAGAAAAGTGTCAAATTGAGCCTATAAGAGTAGAAATGACCTACATAGGGGATGAGAGAAAAGTTGTCCTTGAAGTTTCCTTGAACGATTAGTCGCATGTCAAACGATATGTAGGGTAATGTGAGAAGGGATAGCGAGTAGTTTTTGGTTATTTTATCAAAAAACTTGTATTTTATCATACTGAATGATAAAATACAAGAAAAATAGTAGAATAAAGGAAAGCTTTTCTAAAATGTGTATCTCCCCACAGGATTCGTTCTTGTGGGATTTTTTTCGTTAAAGAAAGCGATAAATATTGACTTTTTGAAAGAAAGATGTCATAATTAAGTTGGAAAAAACGTAAAAGTATCACTTTTCTCGTTATCCCGACTCCCAAAACGTCGTTAAACCGCTCGGCAATCCATGGAGACATGGACACATAGTAGTAAGCACGCTATGTGGCTTGGCAGAGCTAAAAACTGTTCCCTTGCGATAAGCCTAATAAGCACAACATAGGGAGTTAGAGAAGCCGACTCTAATCATCCACTTTGGGCAGTAGTGAGAACTGCCCCGTGCTTTTTTTATTTTGAGAAAATATGGAGTTTGTCGTTGAACTTACTTGATTGTATTTTAGATTATCAAGAGAAATTCGATGGAAAAACATGTCAAGTATCAACGAATTATAAGCATTTAGAGACTTTCGAAGTAGATTTTTGCTTGACTGATTTACATCACTTATTTGGCTTGCACAAAATCACACGAGATTATGCTAGTCAAACAATACCTGCTATTCAAGCTGGTGTTTTTATTTTGGAAGATTTTAGAAATCATCCTATGTACAATGATGTAATCGAAAGGATATCTTTGTATAGTTTTATCGGTGATATCTTCTATTCTAAGATAACAAGTTGTTGTATCCTAGCCAAAGATTTATCTAAAAACACTATGAAGTTGGACGTCATATTTTTTGAAGATAGAAACAAAAGATCCGCAATTTTAGGTTTACGAAGAGATAAAAGTGGAATGTTTAAACTAGGTTACTCTACATTTTACAAGCGCTAAGAAATATGCTAAAGTTCGTAAAACAGATGTGAAAGAAATTCAATGGTTATAAAAAACTTTTCGCAGGCTTCGGCTTGCGTTTTTTTGTTTGATAAAATTAAAAAAATGTGCAAAAATAAGTAGAATTGAAAACAGGAAAAAACACCTCCTTTCGATTCGCCAAGCCTCTTCGCAAGGCAATGAGGGGGCGGAGAGACGCGCTCGTCAACAGAAGTATCTCATTGGAAATGTTGCTCACTTTTTTAGTGAGCTTTTTATTTAAGGAATAGGAATGAAAAGTAAGAAGTTAAAATTATACTCAATGAAAATCTCTTCAAACCACATCAGCGTCGCCTTGCAGTCTGTATCTTACTGACCAAGCTAGTGATGGACTTAGAACAGGTGATTTGGAGCGTCCTATTGGCTAGAAAATGCTGATCATAGTCCTTTGCTGAGGATAGGGTGTAACACTCAACTGTTGACCTAATTGATAGGAAGGGAATTACTATAAAATACTCAGGCTTCTATCATATATTTTGAAACGATTGTGTAATCAAAATGTAACAATATTTTAATATTTATCACAGAGGATGCTGTGCATATATAAATGTAGTATAATTCTTGTCTCTTTGTTAAAAAACAGGCTGTATCAAAAGGTTTTATATGTCTGTGCATATATATATATTGTCGCTTTTTTCTTGCCTTTCCTGACTCTATCTTGTCAGCGAGGAGGTTGACTTGTATGTCAGAAGTGTTACTATATGATTGATATATTATCGACTGTCGGCTTTTTGCGCGCTTTCTAAGCTCGGGGAAGCTCTCAGATTAGGAAAGGATTCACTTATGTTCAAGAAAAAGAATGATGGTAATGGAGAGAAAATTTTCCGTTATTCCATTCGTAAATACCATTTTGGGGCTGCTAGTGTTGCGGTTGCGGCATTGATGTTTTTCGCAAATGGGGTGCAAGCGCAGGCACCTGCAGTATCTTCGGCAACAGCCAGTGATGTAGTTGCTGGATCTGCTGGCAATTCAGATGGGGAACCACAGGAGTCAGATGGGGAAGAGCCAGAGAAGGTCTCTCAGACTGAACCGTCGGCTGAGCTCCAGTCTACAGGGGAGTCAAACTCTCCAGAGACTAAAATCGAGGACGCTAGTAAGGGGCAGGAAACAGCTGGCCTTGTTCCTACCAAACCAGAGACGAAGCCAGCTGCTCAAGAAACTTCTCAAGGAGGAGCAGTAAAAGAGCAAGACCAGCCCACATCTGCCACTAAAACGACAGAAGCTAAATCACTCCAAGGCAATCTGCAAGCTTTGTTGGAAAAACTAACTCTTAGCTCCATGAAAGCGCTCCACGATGAAGTGGAAGCAGGTCTAGCAGCATCTAAGGCAGTTTTGGACGATCCAAAAGCGACGCAAGCGCAGGTTGATGAGCAAGTAAGAGCTATGGAAGAACTGACGAGCCGTGTCAATCAAGCCTTGGAGCCATCGCTACCAAAATTGACAGACTTGGGTGAAGCAAGTTCGACAAATAATAAGCTTGTCGAACCAAACGGAACTGCAACTGAGCAAGCAACTGGTGGAAAGCGTCGTAAAAGAGGGGAGTGATCCAAGCCACACCAGCTGTAGATCAGGCGAATCCAGAAACTGTAGGTAACTCAGAAAAAACTGAATCTAGTGAAAAGCCTAGTCGACAAGAACTTCCAACCTATAGCAATCAGGGTGATGGAGCCTATAAACTAAAAGATGAGTTGGAATTTATCTATAAACAACTTCGAAAAGAGGGGGCTGAAGAAAGTAAAATCCAAGCAGCAAAAGCAGCAGCTGATAAGTTCAATGAAGCCTTTTCTAAAGGTGATACCATCAGCTAAGAAGATTTTGCGGCTGCCCTAGTCGACCTGAAAAAATCCCGAGACCTCATCGAAGGAGTGCTGGAAGAAAAATATGGAGAAGAGACTACAGGTGGAGGAGTAACCCCGCAACCACGTGATGGTGGCTACTCTGACTTTCGTAGTGCTAACTATAGTGGAAGGTCTGCAAGGGTGGCAAGAGCTAGCGAAAACTACTCTCAGGACTTTCTAACAGCTAGAGAAAGTTACTTTGAGAGGACGGACATAAAGGGTCATTCTCCTTACGATAAGTACACCTATGTATTCTTCTCAGACAGACGTCCGAGGAATAATGCTACTGCATTTGTTAAAGATGGCTATAAGTATCTAAACGTCACAGTAAGACCTACTAATAAAGGGTTTTTATGGAAAATTGAAATCAATAAAGATAATCACAGGACGTTTCCAGGTCACACAGAAGTGTGGTTCACTGTCCCAAGCGGGCAAACCGTTAAAACGAATACTGTAGGAATCAGTTATTATGACCGTGGCGGGGGAGGACATGCTCTCAAGATGGTCGAGATTTGGTAGAAAAATTAAAGAGAGCAAATATAGGACTCGGAGATGTAAAAAAAGGAACTATTTCAAATAGTGGCTTATCTAGAAGAATTGGACCTACATCTTTTCCGCGTAGAAATTTAGAAGATTTAGCTACAGGGCGCCGTTATAATGCTAATCCTTATGAAAAACAAGCTGAAAGTCGGGAGGCTCAAGCTATATCCAATGAAAAGCTAGAAAATATTAAAAGAGACGCCAATGCAGCATTATACTATTTCCAACTCCCAAACTCAGACCGTTCTTATATGCTAACCTTTGAAACTGAGGGAAATAATGATCTTGGTAAACTAGACTATGCAGCAGGGCTGCGAGGACAAGATGGTCATGAAGTTTTCCTTGTCAATCAGTGGCATAGTAGAACTACTTCGGAATTCAAAGAGGACGCTCTTAAACAAATAGAACAAGCACGTAGAGACAAAAATAATAGCATTACTGGTAATAGGAACTTGTCCGAAGTGGAGCAAAGAGGTGCCACTAGTAAAGTTGATATTTATGCAAGGCGAGCTACAAGTGGAATCAATCGAGCTCAGAATATCGGTGACGTCGAGAATTCCCTACAACAAGGCTTGAGTGACATTCAGAATGTTAACCCAGTAGGGAGAGATATTCCGAAGCAAGAAGTCACACGCAAAGCGAATGAGAAGACGACTGCCATCGGCAACAATCCAGACTTGACGGAAGCAGAGAAGAAGACCGCCAAAGCGAAGGTTACTGAGGAAGCAGAAAAAGCTAAGACCGCCATTGACCAAGCAGGTGACCAAGAAGCGGTTAATCAGGCTAAGGAAGACGGCTTAACTGCCCTTGATGGTCTGAATCCAATCGGACGCGACGGTCAAAAACAAGCGATTGTAGACAAAGCGAATGAGAAGACGACTGCCATCGGCAACAATCCAGACTTGACGGAAGCAGAGAAGAAGACCGCCAAAGCGAAGGTTACTGAGGAAGCAGAAAAAGCTAAGACCGCCATTGACCAAGCAGGTGACCAAGAAGCGGTTAATCAGGCTAAGGAAGACGGCTTAACTGCCCTTGATGGTCTGAATCCAATCGGACGCGACGGTCAAAAACAAGCGATTGTAGACAAAGCGAATGAGAAGACGACTGCCATCGGCAACAATCCAGACTTGACGGAAGCAGAGAAGAAGACCGCCAAAGCGAAGGTTACTGAGGAAGCAGAAAAAGCTAAGACCGCCATTGACCAAGCAGGTGACCAAGAAGCGGTTAATCAGGCTAAGGAAGACGGCTTAACTGCCCTTGATAAAATTCTTAAAGATCTTTCTGATCGTATTAACCAAGGAAACTCATTCACACCAAGTAATGGTGGCAACCAAACAGGTTCAGATAATAGAGGGGATACGGCTAGCCAAGGAGATAGACCAGCTCCATCTGGTGATGGCAGTCAAGGTGATGCAAATAACCAAACTCAGCCTACTACTCCAAGCACTCCAGCTCATTTAGGTGATTCGACGGATCAAGCTACTAGTTTATCTAGTCAACAGAGGGGAACAGGAAATGCGACAGAAGCAGAGTCTCCACAAGGGCTATCTGAAAGTTCTGCGAGACCAGCAGTGCGTAGCCGTAGAAGTGTAGCCTTTGCTGGAGGCGCTCAATCGAGTCAAGAGAAACAGGTTGATAAATCCGTCTTAAGAGAGTTGATTCAAGACTTGGAAACTCGTTTGAAAGACTTGGATGGTATTGATCAATCTGTCATTGACGCTGCGAAGATCATTCTCGGAGAGGGTCAAGAAGCCCTTAGAAATGCTGACTTGTCAGAGGCAGGTTTGAGAGAGATTACTGCTAAGGTCAAAGAAGCACTCGAATCCTTGAGAGGCAAGCAAGCGACTAAGGATGAAGAAAAAACGAAAGAAACAAGGAAAGAGCAAGGTCATCTTCCATACGGTACCATGATTGGTAGCCTGCTCGCCCTTCTTGGTCTCCTTCTCTTCCTCATCGCGCGTCGCAAGAAAGAGTCAGAACTCAAGAAATTGACCAAGGAATTGACTAAGGTTCTGCAAGAAAGCGACCTTACAAGTGTAGATGCGAAAGTCCTCGACCAAGCACGAGAAGCTCTCGCTCAAGCAGTTGCCTTCCTAGCCAATGAGAAAGAGTCTGACCACACAGAAGATGAGTTGATTGAGAAACTCAAAGCTATTCTTGCTCAGCTAAGATAAGCAAAGTTTAGACGAGTCGGAAACCAGCTAGAATACTGATTGAAAGAATGTTGGAAAAACTCAATTTGAGGTGAACATTTAGAAAATCTTTCTCTGATAAAACGCATAATATCAAGCTTTTTAAGGCAAGATATTATGCGCTTTTATCATTTTGAAACTTTTTGTTCCATCCTTTTTGTGATATTTTTCCCTTATTTCACAAATATTTCATATTTGGATTTTATAATAAGTTATAGTTCAGTTTTTACTATACTTTGATATTCAAATATGTTATACTATGATTATCAAAGTAAATGAAAGGGATTACGAACATGACGCCAGAAGAAATGTACTTGACAGAGCGATTAGACGTACAGATAGCTCATTTTTTAAAGAAAAGCGTTCAACATCGTAGACGCTATAAGGTATTAAAAATAACAGAAATCGTGGCAGGTTTTCTCATAGCTGTTTTTTGTGCTATTCCTATGCCAGGTGATCGCTACCGTTTGATTTCGGTTGCCTTGTCCAGTCTAGGCTTGCTGTGTGAGGGGATTCTCAATTTGTATAATGCCAAGGAACACTGGATTTCTTACCAAAAGACTGCGCAACTCCTGGAGAGAGAAAAATTCCTCTATCAATGTCAAACGGAGAAATATGCAGGAAAAACCAAGGATTTTGCCCTATTTGTCAAGACATGCGAAGGTCTTATCTCAGAGGAAATCAACCAGTGGGAAAGTATCCAGTCAAAAGAAGTAGCAGCTAGTGCAGATGCTCCAGAGAAAAAAGAATAGGAGGTGGAGGAAATGTTTCAATCCAGCTACCTATTGCCCTTGCTCTGGTTGAAAAAAGAAGCCGATAAGGAAAAGATGAGCGCGACTCAGTGCCAGATATTTTTCTTTTACTATCAACTATTTGAACTCTTATTTGCTAGAGAAAGCGACTTGAGAGACTTATGTCTGGGAAGGCAAGGTTTTTATTTCTCGCAGTTAGAGAAAGATTTGCTTTCTGGAGTTTCCCACTTTCTAACAAACTTGGAGGGAAAAGGGACTCTCAAGGCTAATCAAGAAGTATCAGCTCGCAAAGCCCTTTTTCTAGCCTTGACAACTAGCCAGTCAGATTGGCAAGAGTTAGCTCCTGTTTTTGATTTTTATCAGACTATTGGGGGACTTGAACATCCTTCTCTCTTGAGTTCTCAGGACAGACAGCATCTGATGTGGATTTACCAGTCAGCTTTGGAGAAGGATTATAGTGTCAAGGTAATTGGCGACAAGCATTTTGTATTGAAGAGACAAGATGCTACTAAATTGACAGGGCGCCAAACTCAAACTTTGGAAGCACTGAGTCAATCAGAAGACTTGGTCAATCCTGTCTATGTTACATTAGGAGAAAAGGGGGTGCTCTTGCTTGATTAAGAGAGGAGATGTTGTAGCTCTTTATTTGCCTTTTCCGACTATTAGTAGCGATTTGGCTGTGAAGAATCATATGTATATTTGTATTGACAACAGCATGACTAAAAACAAAGAGTTGGTTAAAAATCAGACCTTCAAACCAGCTCTCTTGACCAGACGTTTGGTCAAGAACTTTATGATAGAAGAGCCGGATCTAGCTCGTAATCCTTTTACAAGACCAACCTTGATTGACTTAGATAAGGTATTTATGTTAGATAATACGGTCATTCCGACTTCTTATCTAGCCAGACGGCGACGCAATGTCTCAGAAGAATTGTACGAGGAAGTTTTGGATCACTTAGTCCAACCACGGCTGATTTCGCTGAACAAGTCTGAGTTTATGCAACTCAATCCAGGAACTTATTAGGAGGAAGAATATGGCAAATAAAGCAGTAAATGACTTTATACTAGCTATGGATTACGATAAAAAGAAACTCTTGACCCATCAGGGAGAAAGTATTGAAAATCGTTTCATCAAAGAGGGGAATCAGCTACCCGATGAGTTTGTTGTTATCGAAAGAAAGAAGCGGAGCCTGTCGACAAACACAAGTGATATTTCCGTGACGGCTACCAACGATAGTCGCCTCTATCCTGGAGCGCTTCTCGTAGTGGATGAGACCTTGTTAGAGAATAATCCCACTCTTCTTGCGGTCGATCGTGCTCCGATGACTTATAGTATTGATTTGCCTGGTTTGGCAAGTAGTGATAGCTTTCTCCAAGTAGAAGATCCCAGCAATTCAAGTGTTCGCGGAGCGGTAAACGATTTGTTGGCCAAGTGGCATCAAGATTATGGTCAGGTCAATAATGTCCCAGCTAGAATGCAGTATGAAAAAATCACGGCTCACAGCATGGAACAACTCAAGGTCAAGTTTGGTTCTGACTTTGAAAAGACAGGGAATTCTCTTGATATTGATTTTAATTCTGTCCATTCGGGCGAAAAGCAGATTCAGATTGTTAATTTTAAGCAGATTTATTATACAGTCAGCGTAGATGCTGTTAAAAATCCAGGAGATGTGTTTCAAGATACTGTAACGGTAGAGGATTTAAGACAGAGAGGAATTTCTGCAGAGCGTCCTTTGGTCTATATTTCGAGTGTTGCTTATGGGCGCCAAGTCTATCTCAAGTTGGAAACCACGAGTAAGAGTGATGAAGTAGAGGCTGCTTTTGAAGCTTTGATAAAAGGAGTCAAGGTAGCTCCTCAGACAGAGTGGAAACAGATTTTGGACAATACAGAAGTGAAGGCGGTTATTTTAGGGGGCGACCCGAGTTCGGGTGCCCGAGTTGTAACAGGCAAGGTGGATATGGTAGAGGACTTGATTCAAGAAGGCAGTCGCTTTACAGCAGATCACCCAGGTTTGCCGATTTCCTATACAACTTCTTTTTTACGGGACAATGTAGTTGCGAGCTTTCAAAACAGTACAGACTATGTTGAGACTAAGGTGACAGCTTACAGAAACGGAGATTTACTTTTGGATCATAGTGGTGCCTATGTTGCCCAATATTACATTACTTGGGATGAATTATCCTATGATAATCAAGGTAAGGAAGTTTTGACTCCTAAGGCTTGGGACAGAAATGGGCAGGATTTGACGGCTCATTTTACCACTAGTATTCCTTTAAAAGGGAATGTTCGCAATCTCTCTGTCAAAATTAGAGAGTGTACCGGACTTGCCTGGGAATGGTGGCGTACGGTTTATGAAAAAACCGATTTGCCACTAGTGCGTAAGCGGACGATTTCTATTTGGGGAACGACTCTTTATCCTCAGGTAGAGGATAAGGTAGAAAATGACTAGGCTCGTGATTTTAAAATGAGTCTATCAAACCGTAGCTGTAAGAAAAAGTAAAAAGGGTAGTGAAACTCCTTGCTATACAGGGAATTAGCTACCTTTTACTTGTTTTAGAAGTGCCGTTGTACTAGTCTAACTTCAGTATCATGTGAAATCAAAAAGAGCATACATTTCTGTTTCAGGAACACATAAATTACACTCTTCGAAAATCTCTTCAAACTACGTCAGCCCTATCTGCAACCTCAAAACAGTGTTTTGAGCAACCTGTGGCTAGTTTTCGAGTTTGCTCTTTGATTTTCATTGAGTAATAGATGTTTGGTTAGAAATTCTTCTATTGATTTCTTAGAATACAATAGCGCCTATAAGAACTGTTGAATTTCAAAGTATTTACTTGAACTATGATATGTCTGGAGTAGACTGTCAATAAAAGGTGCAGTATGATTGTTTTTGTCGATTATATCTACAAACTCTAAACAGTAGTTTGAGCGGACTTTGTCAAACTTGGTAGAAACTTTCTATTTTCAGATAATGGTCTAGTTTGTTTTTTGAATGTTGATAAGGATGGAAAGGCAAGACCATCTTGGCAACAAAAGTGCTATCCTAGTTGGATTTACTGAATAAAATCCATTTCCTCTAGTGAAAATCGAAAAAACTTGTGTTATAATCCCATCTTTGACAGTTTTTCGAAATCAAAGAGCCCCTAAATACTGATATGACAGCTTTTCGGAGCTCTTTTTCTCTTTTTAAAAAATGCGTACTTTTTATCTAGATTTGGTTTTCTTAAAAATTTTTTTCATATTTTTTTCGCTTATAATCTCAAAATCAGTTTGGAAACCAAATGCTTGGTGGAGTTGATCCGTGATAGTTGTTCTGGTGTAAGTTGGAAGATATCCTGCTCCATAAAGATGTTTGAACTTGTAATTGCGTAAGGTTTGGATGAGTTCTGAACAGGTGACTGTTTCTCCTAGTTGTTTTTCCAAGAGACGATAAATCATTAGTGCTAGGAAACAAATAGTGAAATGTGCTTGAATCCTATCTGAACGGCTGAGATAAACGGGTCTGGCTCGTAGTTCCTGCTTCATGATACGAAAACTCTCTTCAATTTCCCACCGCCTTTGATTGATGACTACAATTGTCTGGATATCTTCATCTAGATTAGTGGCTACGGCGTAGAGACCATCATATTGAGCCTCTTCTTGAATACGTTCCTCATCAAGAGTTAGAATCCTTTTCTCGGCGATTTCCCCTTCTTTGGTAGTACTTGTTTCTTTCAGAAATCTCTTAAAATCGGTTTGTCTCTTCTTGGTAGCTTGGCTGGGCTTGCCCAGTAACTTACTAGCCCGTTCAATCTGTCTCTCTCGTATCGTTCGATGATAGTCTTGATATTTAGTAGAAAAGGTCACAATCAAGCGTTGATTTGGTAAATCTTCATCATAAAAAGGAGATTCTTTAAAGAAGAGCTGTTTTTTTAATTCCTCTCTGTGCTCTAGCTCATCCAGATTGTAAAAGATAGGATTCTTATCCCCAACCATTCGCCAACCACTTTTATCCAAAGCCCAGTCTCTGTATTCTTTCTTTAACTTCTTGATAGATTGAGTTGTGACATAGGAACGTTCCCCAAAAGAATTGTACATCTTATTGGCTTTTGATGAGAGTCCAGCATCTGTACAGACTACAAATTTTGAAGCCTTGTACTCCTTGACAATCTTTCTTTCTAATGGTTTAAGAGTAGTTTGTTCATTTGTATTTCCAGGGTGGATACAGAAAGCTAGGGGAATTCTTGTTTGTCCATAAAGAGTCCCATCTCCACAATTGGATTTGGGCGATGTTCTTTAGATGGACCGTATTGTCTCAGAAGTCCTTCCTCATCTTCAGCTTCAATTTCAAAATAGAAGTTAGTACAGTCATAGTAGAGAACTTCTGTCTGTCGTTGGGTCATCTTTTTTGAAGTTTGATAGGTTTGTTCTTGTATAAACTCTGTTTCATTAGAAATAACTTCAAGAGCCCGATAAAAATGTTGGAGTTCAAATTCTTTAGGTTCGAGTAATGTTTTTGAAAATTCTAGGGTGGATCGTTTTGAAGCAGGAGCTAGAATCCGTCCATAAATCAATCGAGATAGGATATCATCTAGAGAGAAATTAAAACGATGTCGTTTTTGGATTTCTTTGTTAATTCTAGGCAAATCTAGTTGATGATAGAGGTCTTGTAGGAAGAGATAGCCTCCATGATATTCGTTCAATTGATTTTGTTTTAACTGTTTGTTCTGACTAAAGGTAATGAGGAAATCTTTATTTTCTTCTTTTTCTTTCTCAGTTAATTCCTTGGCACGTAAACGAGCCCACTCAAGAGGTTCCATATCAGGATGTTCTTTTAAGAGTGTGTTATGATTGCCTAAGTTTTCTACGATAGTAGAAGTCCGTTTATTTCCAACCTTGATGTCTTTAATAATAGCGTAGTTGATAGTGTTTTTTGACTTTGATTGTTTCACTCTCATCTTTTTATACCTCGCTCTATTATAACAAAGTACGGAAAAGTACGCAAATAAAAAACGGTGAAATTTGACAAGAAAATCCCCTTATATCAACCTTTATGAGGAGTTTTTCACTTCACAACTGTCAAAGTCCCGGCAAGACCATCTTGGCAACAAAAGTGCTATCCTAGTTGGATTTACTGAATAAAATCCATTTCCTCTAGTGAAAATCGAAAAAACTTGTGTTATAATAAGAAAGATTAAAATGTGAAAAAAGGAGATTCCTAATGGGACGTAAATGGGCCAATATCGTAGCCAAGAAAACGGCTAAAGATGGAGCTAACTCTAAAGTATATGCAAAATTTGGTGTAGAAATCTATGTAGCAGCTAAAAAAGGTGATCCAGATCCAGAATCAAACTCAGCTTTGAAATTCGTTATCGACCGTGCTAAACAAGCCCAAGTGCCAAAACACGTTATTGATAAAGCGATTGATAAAGCAAAAGGAAACACAGACGAAACCTTTACAGAAGGACGTTACGAAGGTTTTGGACCAAATGGTTCTATGTTGATCGTGGATACTTTGACTTCAAACGTTAACCGTACAGCGGCTAATGTCCGTGCAGCCTTTGGTAAAAACGGCGGAAACATGGGCGCTTCAGGTTCTGTTTCTTACCTCTTTGATAACAAAGGTGTTATTGTATTTGCAGGTGAAGATGCGGACGCGGTCTTTGAGCAATTGCTCGAAGCAGATGTGGATGTGGATGATGTAGAAGCAGAAGAAGGAACAATCACAGTTTACACAGCGCCAACTGACCTTCACAAGGCTATCGTTGCCCTTCGTGAGTCAGGTATCGAAGAATTCCAAGTGACTGAATTGGAAATGATTCCTCAATCAGAAGTGGAATTGTCAGGCGATGACCTTGAAACCTTTGAAAAACTTTACAGCGTCCTTGAAGACGACGAAGACGTACAAAAAATCTACACAAACGTAGATGGGTTCTAATTTAACCTAGAGAATATGATCCTAAGTGAAAAAATCACTTGGGATTTTTTTAATCAAGAAAATAGTTCTCATGAAAACTTTTTCTTGACATCTCTTTTCTGAAAATGATAAAATAGTTCTCCTAGGAACTAAATGCAATGATTAGAAAGGGGTTAGTATGGATAAACCGATGTTAGTCTTTAAGCGTTTTGGTCATCAGATTCACCTCATGGTGCAAAAGGAAGCCAAACGTTGTGGTATTGAATTTATGGGTGGACCTCAAGGTCAGGTTGTGCGTTTTTTGGATAATCGTGAGAAAAACCAAGACTTGGTCTTGATTAAAGATATCGAGCAGGAACTCAATATTACCAAGTCTGTTGCTAGTAATTTGGTCAAGCGTATGGTGCAAAATGGTTTGGTGGAATTGGAGGCGAGTCCTAGCGATAAGCGGGCTAAATTTGTTCGTCTGACGGACAAATCACGTTCTCAGATGAAACAGGTTAAGGCCTTCTTTGAACGCATAGACAAGCAGTTGATGGAAGACATTGATGAAGATGAATTACTGATTTTTGAGAAAGTTCTCGGTCAACTACAGGAAAATATCAAGGGGATAGGAGGAGAGAATGAAGAAATTAGCAAAACGAATTAGTAGAAAAGAATGGGGGATGATTTTACTAGCCATTCTCTTTACTTGCTTTTCGGTCTATCTAGAGTTGGAAGTGCCGACCTATATCTCGAAAATTACGGATTTGCTAGGTAGTCAAGGAACTAATTTAGATGAGTTGTGGCAGCCGGCAAGCATGATGGTGGGAATGTCCTTTCTTGCCTTCTTGTCCGTAGTTGCAGTTGGATTTTTTGCATCCCGAGTGGCGGCTTCTTATACTAGTAGGCTGAGAAGTGATATTTTTAACCGAGTTTTGGATTACTCGCAGACAGAGATTAAGAAATTCTCTATTCCTAGTCTCTTGACGCGTACCACCAATGACATTACTCAAGTTCAAATGTTGATTACCATGGGCTTGCAAGTAGTTACGCGTGGTCCAATTATGGCTATCTGGGCTATTGGGAAGATTTTAGGTCATTCAGAATACTGGCTCTGGGCCGTTCTTGTGGCAGTGATTGTCAATGTTTTGATGACGACCGTTTTGATGACGCTAGCCTTTCCAAAACAGTCCTTGATTCAGGGGCTGACTGATAAACTGAACAGTATTACTCGTGAAAGTTTAACAGGTATTCGCGTCGTTCGTGCCTACAATGCAGAGGAATACCAAAATGAAAAATTTGCAGTAGCAAATGATGAATTGACACGCTTGAATTTGTTTGTCAACCGTCTTATGGCTATTTTGAACCCTATCATGATGGGGATTTCAAGTGGTTTGAGTGTGGCGATTTACTGGATTGGGGCCTATGTGATTAACGACGCTGCTCCGATAGCGCGTCTGCCTCTCTTTAGTGACATGATTGTTTTCATGTCTTATGCCATGCAGGTTGTCATGGGCTTCCTTCTCATGGGAGCACTCTTCATCGTTCTTCCCCGAACTATGGTCTCTACTAAGCGGATTAATCAAGTTTTAGATTTGCATTCTTCTATCCAAAACCCTGCTCAAGTGCAGCTGGCTGATGAAAACCTCAAAGGTCAGGTCGAATTTAAGGATGTGACCTTCCGCTATGCGTCAAATTCGGAGGCAGTTATCGAACATGTTAGCTTTAGAGCAGAAGCTGGTCAAACAGTGGCCTTTATTGGGTCAACAGGTTCTGGTAAATCAACTCTGGTCAATCTGATTCCACGATTCTACGATGTGTCAGCAGGAGAAATTCTGGTGGACGGTGTTAATGTTCAAGACTATGACTTGAATGATTTGCGCAACAAGGTTGGTTATATTCCCCAGAAAGCGGTTCTCTTTTCAGGTGATGTCAAGGGTAATTTAGACTTTGGACAGAGTCAAGAAACACCGCTTAGTGAGCAAGTTATGTGGCAAGCCTTGGAATTGGCCCAGTCTAAGAACTTTATCGAAGACAAGGAAGCGGGCTTAGCGTCAGAAGTGGCCCAAGGAGGAACCAACTTCTCAGGTGGTCAAAGACAACGTCTGGCAATTGCGCGTGCCTTAGCTCGGAAGCCAGAAATCCTCATCTTTGATGACTCCTTCTCAGCCTTGGACTACAAGACAGATCGAGTTCTTCGTCAAGAGCTAGCAGAGAAAACCAAGTCTATGACCAAACTCATCGTCGCACAGCGTATTTCAACGATTATGGATGCTGATTTGATTTTGGTCTTGGATCAAGGAAAAGTCGTGGGACAAGGCACCCACAAGGAACTTCTAGCTAATAACGAAGTTTACCAAGAAATTGCCTATTCACAACTATCGAAGGAGGAATTGGAACATGGAAAATAAGAAAATGTCTCTTTGGAAACAGAGTAAACCCTATCTTGCAGGCCTCCAGTTTGCCCTTCTGATAGCCTTTCTAGCAACAATCGTATCCAATATCATTACTGTTTATGGGCCGATTCGCATCAAGGAAATGACTAATATTATTGCCAGTGGTCTGGAAACAAGTGTGGATGTCGCGGCGGTTGCAGCTATTGGTGGTTTTTTGGCCGTGATTTATGTAATCGGACTTCTATCAAATTATTTACAGGCCTTTCTGTTTACAACAGCTATTCAACGTTTTTCAGAGCGTTTGAGAAGAGCTATTGCAGAGAAAATCAATCGCCTACCATTGGGATATTTTGATGGACACTCTCAGGGGGATACTTTGTCTCGTGTAACCAATGACGTTGACACTGCAGCTCAGTCCCTCAATCAAAGTCTGGGAACAGTTCTTTCATCTAGTTTACTGGTCGTGGCAGTCTTGGTAACCATGTTTGGAATGAACTGGATTTTAGCCTTGGTGACGGTTGTGTCAACCCTTATTGGTTTTGTTTTCGTGTTCGTCTTTATGGGCAAATCGCAGGGCTTCTTTAAGAGTCAACAACAGGATTTGGCGGCTGTCAATGGCTATGTGGAGGAAATGTACTCTGGCCATAATGTGGTGACCAGTTACAATGCCATCGAGAGCACGAAAGAAGAGTTTGCGAAATTAAACCATCGTCTGTATGATAGTATCTGGAAATCTCAATTTATTTCAGGGATTATGATGCCGATTATGATGTTTATTGGGAACTTTAGCTATGCCTTGGTGATTATCGTTGGTGCGGCCTTGGCCTTAAATGGGCACATCAGTATCGGGATTATCGTTGCCTTTATGGCCTACGTTCGTATCTTTTCTCAGCCTCTTTCACAAATCGCCCAAGGGATTACTAGTTTGCAGCAGGCTAGTGCAGCCATGGGACGTGTCTTCGAATTCCTAGCTGAAGAGGAAATGGAAGACGAATCCCATAAAGAAAGACAATTGAGCGATATGAAAGGTCAAGTAGTCTTTGATCGAGTCTCCTTTGGTTATACACCAGAGCGAACCATTATCCATGACTTTTCTGCGACTGCTCATGCAGGTCAAAAGGTTGCCATTGTCGGACCGACCGGAGCTGGGAAGACAACCATTGTCAATCTTTTGATGAAGTTTTATGAGATTGATAAGGGAAGTATCCGCATCGATGGCGTGGATACCAAGGAGATGAAGCGTTCGGAAGTACATGATGCCTTTTCAATGGTCTTGCAGGACACTTGGCTCTTTGAAGGGACTATTCGCGACAATCTCATATATAACCAAACAGGTATTAGTGATGAGCGTGTGATTGAAGCCAGCAAGGCTGTAGGGATTCACCACTTTATTATGACCCTACCAGATGCTTATGATACCGTCTTGGATGATACAGTGACCTTGTCTGTCGGACAAAAACAACTCTTGACCATTGCTCGTGCTTTGTTAAAAGATGCGCCACTCCTAATCCTAGATGAGGCGACTTCTTCTGTTGATACCCGTACAGAGGAATTGATTCAGAAAGCCATGGATCGTTTGATGGAGGGCAGAACTTCCTTCGTCATCGCCCACCGCTTGTCAACCATTCGTAATGCTGATCTTATTCTGGTTATGAAAGATGGAAATATCATCGAGCAAGGCAATCATGATGAGCTAATGGCGCAAGCTGGTTTCTACGCTGACCTCTACAACAGTCAATTTACAGAATACGAAGCAGAAGAATAAATCGAAAGAAGGCTTGACGGCCTTCTTTTTCTTATTTATACTAGTATACATAGAAAGAGAGAAGTATGAGTCAGAAATTATACAATATGAAATTTGTTGCGGTCTATCTAGCCTTGCTTGCCAAGGTCGAGCGAAAGGGGGGAAGGGCAGAATCCGTTCACCAAGTGACCAGTTGGCTGACAGGTTATGAAGTGAGTGACATCCTCACTTGTCTGAATAAAGATCTTACTGATGGAGATTTTTTTCGACAGGCGCCGTCTTATGCTCCTGAACGGATAGCGATTACAGGAAAGATTTGTGGGGTTAGTATTGAGGAAATTGATGATCCTTTGTTGCAAGAAATACGTCGCTTGGATAAATTAGTAGATTGGCTTGCCAAGGGGAAAACATCTCAACAAGTTCTAGAAAAATATGAGAAATTGAAATGAAAAATTATCAAGAATGGTATGGCCACATTGCTAGTAAGATTGAAAATAAGCCCTTTCTTCTGAGCTTGTTAAGAACTTTCAATCGGTTGATGACAGTAGTTATGCCTATAGTTTATCTAACCTTGTTAGCCACTACCTATTTCCAAGAAGGCTTAGGGAAACAGGTCTGTATCTATGTGTTTGTCCCTGCGTCAGGTTTTGTAATTTTGTCTCTTTTCCGTAAGAAAATCAATGCCCCTAGGCCTTATGAGGAATGGGATATTAAACCCTTGCTTGACAGAGATAGTCCTGGTCAGTCTATGCCCAGTCGTCATGTCTTTTCAGCAACCATTATCTCCATGGCTTGCTTGCATGCTAGTCTAACTATGGGGATGATTTGTTTGACATTATCAGCCCTCCTCGGTCTAGTGAGAGTCTTAGGGGGAGTGCATTATCCCAAGGATGTAGTAGTTGGTTATATTTGTGGTCTTGTGTGGGGTGTGCTTTTCTTTCTATTTTGACCTGTAAGTTAATACTCAATGAAAATCAAAGAGCAAACTAGGAAGCTAGCCGCAAGCTGTACTTGAGTACGGTAAGGCGACGCTGACGTGGTTTGAATTTGATTTTCGAAGAGTATAAGGCGGTCCTAGAACCACTTACGTGCCTAAAGTAACCACTTGCTTTTTTGCTCTTGTTTTCTTATTTTGCCTTTGATATAGTAGAGTCAGAAAGGAGATGGAATGAAGTTACGAATCGAAATTGACAGCAATTTAGAGGAAACTGAAATTGTCATCAAGGCAGCGGCTTTGACAGATGAGATTGCGGATTTACAGCGCCTCTTGCAAGAATCCAAGTCTCCTAGGTTGATTTTTTACAAGGGAACAGGTGAATATTATCTGGACTTGTCGGAAATTCTCTTCTTTGAGACAGAAGGTAGCAAGATTTACGCCCATACCCAGAAAGACGCCTACGAGGTTCGGCTTAAACTCTATGAGTTAGAGGCTATCCTTCCTCGTTATTTTAGTCGGGTATCCAAGTCAACGATCGCTAATATTCGGCAAATCTATTCGGTGGACAAGTCCTTTTCAGGAACGGGCACCATTTTTTTATCAGACCCACAAGGAGGTTCATGTGTCACGGCATTACCAATCCCTCCTAAAAGAAAATCTAAGAAACATGAGGTAAGAACATGAAAAAGAAAGCATTTGGTATTGTGTTGCTTATTTTGGCGGCTTTAATATTATTACAAGGAAATTTTGGAATCCCTTCTCTGGGAGGGCATATTTGGCCCTTGCTTGGTATTGCATTTTTTGCCTATCAATCAGTTGAAGCTTTGCTTCGTCGTCATCTGACATCAGCAGTTTTTACAACTTTTGTAGCTCTCATGATTGCTAATCATTTTTATGACATTTTACCGATTCCAAATCAGTCATTGTTCTGGGCTAGTATTTTAATCGTAATGGGTGTCAGCGTACTCACTCATTCTAACAGAACTTGGAACGGGAAAAAATGGTGGTATGATGGTGAAAAGACCATTCTTACAGATAAGGAAGTCGCTTTTGGGACTGGGACTTTCTACAAGCAAAATCAAGAATTGGTAGAAGACCAAGTAGAAGTTGGCTTCGGAAATGCCAAGATATATTACGACAATGCAGAGATTTTAGGAGACACTGCAACCCTGAAAGTAGAAGTTGGTTTTGGCAATGCAGTTATCTATGTTCCCCAACATTGGAGAGTTGATTTGAAGGTGGAAACTTTCTGTGGTGTAGCCAAGGCAGATGCCCCTCTAGCCCCAACCAGCAAAACCTTGATTATCCGTGGAGATGTGGCCTTTGGGAAGTTGGGAATTGTCTACGTTAAATAAAAAATCTTCACTTCAATCATCAAAATAGGCGTACTAAGAGTAGGAAATTGATGCCTTGCTCTGATTTCAGTTCTATGGTTGTTAGACTTTAAAAAATGAAATGTTGCCTTTAAAAGTTGTATATTTTTCGATATTTTGGCTCTTACGTTTGATGTATCTATGTCCTACAGCGTGGATGATGTAGTGTCAAATGTTTTAAAAAAATGAATGATATTGGACAGTTTTTTGAACCTTTAATTGCTCAGGAGCCATGAAAGCAAGCACTTGGGTTTATGACAAGGGAGAATGGTATTATGTAAGTTCTTCTGGAGCCATGCTAGCGAATGATTGGGTCAAAGATAATGGCAAGTGGTATTATCTAGCTTCATCAGGTAAGATGCTTCGCAATACCTACACACCTGATGGTTACTACGTTGATAACTCAGGCGCCTGGCAATAAGAATAATACTCTTCGAAAATCTCTTCAAACCACGTCAGCTTCATCCACAACCTCAAAACAGTGTTTTGAGCTGACTTCGTCAGTTCTATCTACAACCTCAAAGCAGTGCTTTGAGCAGCCTGCGGCTAGCTTCCTAGTTTGCTCTTAGTATAAGAAGTCCTTTTCCTTAAAGGAAGAGGCTTTTTACTTGCTTTTCTGCTGCTTCCTCATTTGTCCTGAAGCCTTTTTTGTGTTAAAATGAATGGTATGAAAGCTAAAAAAATGTGGATGGCAGGCTTGGCTCTGCTAGGTATCGGAAGCCTTGCTCTTGCTACGAAAAAAGTTGCAGATGACCGTAAGCTCATGAAGACTCAGGAAGAGTTGACAGAGATTGTGCGAGACCATTTTTCCGACATGGGGGAAATTGCGACCCTCTATGTTCAAGTTTACGAAAGCAGTCTGGAGAGCTTGCTTGGTGGCGTCATTTTTGAGGATGGCCGTCATTATACCTTTGTCTATGAAAATGAAGACCTAGTCTATGAGGAGGAAGTCTTATGATACAGCCAGCAAGTTTAGAAGAATTAGCATCTTTAGTGGAAAAAGCGGGCAAGAAGGTCTTCCTTTTTGTGGCAGACTGGTGTGGCGATTGCCGTTATATTTATCCTGTCTTACCAGAGATTGAGGAGACCAATCCAGAGTTCACCTTTATTCGAATGGACCGAGATCAGTATATGGATTTGGCCAAACTCTGGGATGTTTACGGAATTCCTAGCCTTGTTGTTCTAGAAAAGGACAAGGAAATCGGTCGTTTTGTCAATCGCGACCGTAAAAGTAAGGAGCAAATTAACGATTTTTTAGCAGGATTGAAATAGGAGAAAAAGTAAACAATGATTTTTACATACAACAAAGAACATGTCGGTGATGTCCTTATGGTCATCGTGAAAAATAGCGGAGATGCCAAACTGAATGTGGAACGCAAAGGCAAGGTAGCCCGTGTTTTCCTCAAAGAAAATGGGGAAACAGTAGCTTGGAACATTTTTGAGGTTTCGAGCTTGTTTGAAATTGCAGAGCGAGGTCAAGTCTTTTTATCAGATGAGCAAGTCGCTTGTTTGAACCAAGAATTACAGGCGGAAGGTTTTACAGAAGAAATTGTCAATGACAAGGAACCTAAGTTTGTTGTTGGTGAAATTGTTGAGATGGTAGCCCATCCAGATAGTGACCACCTCAACATCTGCCAAGTTGCAGTCGCAAGTGATAAGATCGTGCAAATCGTTGCAGGGGCTCCCAATGCGCGTGTGGGGTTGAAAACCATTGTCGCTCTTCCTGGAGCTATGATGCCCAAAGGCAATCTTATTTTCCCAGGCGAACTTCGTGGTGAAAAGAGTTTTGGAATGATGTGCAGTCCTCGTGAATTGCATCTGCCAAATGCTCCACAAAAACGTGGTATTATTGAATTATCAGAAGACCAAGTTGTCGGAACACCATTCGACCCAGCTAAACACTGGACTGCCTAAGAAGTTGTTAGTATCTGATAGACCAGATAGAAGGAAATAAGATGGCAAAAAATGTAGTGATTACAGGAGCGACATCAGGTATTGGTGAAGCAATTGCGCGTGCTTATCTGGAGCAGGGTGAGAATGTCGTTCTAACTGGACGACGGACAGACAGATTAGAAACTCTTAAGTCGGAGTTTGCAGCATTCTATCCAAATCAAACAGTTTGGACTTTTTCACTAGATGTGACGGATATGGCCATGGTCAAGACTGTCTGCTCCGATATTCTAGAAACGATAGGTCAGATTGATATATTGGTCAATAACGCTGGACTAGCTCTTGGCTGGCACCCTATCAGGACTATGAAGAGTTGGATATGTTGACCATGCTGGATACCAATGTCAAAGGTTTAATGGCAGTCACTCGCTCTTTCTTGCCAGCAATGGTAAAAGCCAATCAAGGACATATCATCAATATGGGGTCAACCGCAGGAATTTATGCCTATGCTGGTGCCGCTGTTTACTCAGCTACCAAGGCTGCGGTTAAGACCTTTTCGGATGGACTGCGAATTGATACCATCGCAACGGATATCAAGGTGACGACCATTCAGCCTGGAATTGTTGAAACAGATTTTTCTACAGTGCGTTTTCACGGTGATAAAGAACGAGCTGCGACGGTTTATCAGGGAATCGAAGCCTTGCAGGCACCAGACATCGCAGACACAGTAGTCTATGTGACCAGTCAACCTCGTCGTGTTCAGATTACAGATATGACCATCATGGCCAATCAACAAGCGACAGGTTTCATGGTTCATAAAAACTAAAAATTTTCTCGAAAAGTTACAAATTTCTGTAACTTTTTTTGATTTCCTACGAATAGATAAGTAGGAGGAAAAAATATGTATAATAAAGTTATCATGATTGGACGTTTAACGTCTACACCAGAATTGCACAAAACCAACAATGACAAGTCAGTAGCGCGAGCGACTATTGCAGTCAACCGTCGTTACAAAGACCAAAACGGGGAACGTGAAGCTGATTTTGTTAATATGGTTCTATGGGGCAGACTAGCAGAAACCTTGGCAAGCTATGCAACCAAAGGTAGTCTTATTTCTGTGGATGGAGAATTGCGTACCCGTCGCTTTGAGAAAAATGGTCAATGAACTATGTGACTGAAGTACTTGTTACTGGATTCCAACTCTTGGAAAGTCGTGCTCAACGTGCCATGCGTGAAAATAATGCAGGTCAAGACTTGGCAGACCTAGTCTTGGAAGAGGAAGAATTGCCATTTTAAGAATTAAAAAGTCTGAGTTGGTCTCAGGCTTTTTATCTTGAGAAAGTCAGACTTTTTCTTGACTATTTCTGACCAAGTGATACAATAGAATTATGAATTAGCACTCAAGTTCAAAGAGTGCTAATAATATCTATCTCATTATGGAGGAAATCAGATGTTGAAACCATTAGGGGACCGTGTGGTCTTAAAAATAGAAGAAAAAGAACAAACCGTTGGGGGCTTTGTCCTTGCAGGCTCAGCCCAAGAAAAAACCAAAACAGCTCAAGTTGTGGCTACTGGACAAGGTGTTCGTACCTTGAACGGTGACTTGGTTGCTCCAAGTGTTAAAACTGGAGATCGTGTCTTAGTTGAAGCCCACGCAGGTCTTGATGTCAAAGATGGAGATGAAAAGTACATCATCGTAGGCGAAGCTAACATTTTGGCAATCATTGAGGAATAGAAGGAGAAAGTAAGTATGTCAAAAGAAATTAAATTTTCATCAGATGCCCGTTCAGCCATGGTTCGTGGTGTCGATATTCTTGCAGACACTGTTAAAGTAACCTTGGGACCAAAAGGTCGCAATGTCGTTCTTGAAAAGTCATTCGGTTCACCCTTGATTACCAATGACGGTGTGACCATTGCCAAAGAAATCGAATTGGAAGACCATTTTGAAAATATGGGTGCTAAGTTAGTATCAGAAGTAGCTTCTAAAACCAATGATATCGCAGGTGACGGAACTACGACTGCAACAGTCTTGACCCAAGCTATCGTCCGTGAAGGAATCAAAAACGTCACAGCAGGTGCAAATCCAATCGGTATTCGTCGTGGGATTGAAACAGCAGTTGCCGCAGCAGTTGAAGCTTTGAAAAACAACGCCATCCCTGTTGCCAATAAAGAAGCTATCGCTCAAGTTGCAGCCGTATCTTCTCGTTCTGAAAAAGTTGGTGAGTACATCTCTGAAGCAATGGAAAAAGTTGGCAAAGACGGTGTCATCACCATCGAAGAGTCACGTGGTATGGAAACAGAGCTTGAAGTCGTAGAAGGAATGCAGTTTGACCGTGGTTACCTTTCACAGTACATGGTGACAGATAGCGAAAAAATGGTGGCTGACCTTGAAAATCCGTACATTTTGATTACAGACAAGAAAATTTCCAATATCCAAGAAATCTTGCCACTTTTGGAAAGCATTCTCCAAAGCAATCGTCCACTCTTGATTATTGCGGATGATGTGGATGGTGAGGCTCTTCCAACTCTTGTTTTGAACAAGATTCGTGGAACCTTCAACGTAGTAGCAGTCAAGGCACCTGGTTTTGGTGACCGTCGCAAAGCCATGCTTGAAGATATCGCCATCTTAACAGGCGGAACAGTTATCACAGAAGACCTTGGTCTTGAGTTGAAAGATGCGACAATTGAAGCTCTTGGTCAAGCAGCGAGAGTGACCGTGGACAAAGATAGCACGGTTATTGTAGAAGGTGCAGGAAATCCTGAAGCGATTTCTCACCGTGTTGCGGTTATCAAGTCTCAAATCGAAACTACAACTTCTGAATTTGACCGTGAAAAATTGCAAGAACGCTTGGCCAAATTGTCAGGTGGTGTAGCGGTTATTAAGGTCGGAGCCGCAACTGAAACTGAGTTGAAAGAAATGAAACTCCGCATTGAAGATGCCCTCAACGCTACTCGTGCAGCTGTTGAAGAAGGTATTGTTGCAGGTGGTGGAACAGCTCTTGCCAATGTGATTCCAGCTGTTGCTACCTTGGAATTGACAGGAGATGAAGCAACAGGACGTAATATTGTTCTCCGTGCTTTGGAAGAACCTGTTCGTCAAATTGCTCACAATGCAGGATTTGAAGGCTCTATCGTTATCGATCGTTTGAAAAATGCTGAGCTTGGTATAGGATTCAACGCAGCAACTGGCGAGTGGGTTAACATGATTGATCAAGGTATCATTGATCCAGTTAAAGTGAGTCGTTCAGCCCTACAAAATGCAGCATCTGTAGCCAGCTTGATTTTGACAACAGAAGCAGTCGTAGCCAATAAACCAGAACCAGTAGCCCCAGCTCCAGCAATGGATCCAAGTATGATGGGCGGGATGATGTAAGCTTTCTATAGAAAACAACTTATAAAAAACACAAAAAAGGAGGGAATGACTAACCCTTCTTTTTATAATATTCACTTCTAAATTGATTTGAGCTCTCCTAACTTATATGATAAAATAAGACTAGAAAAAGGAGAAGAACATGATCGATGTAGAAGAAATTCTGTGCAAGATGACCCCCAATCAGAAGATTAATTATGACCGTGTCATGCAGAAAATGGTACAAGCATGGGAGAAAAATGAGCAGCGGCCAACCATTCTCGTGCATGTTTGCTGTGCTCCTTGTAGTACCTATACACTAGAATATTTGACCAAGTATGCAGATGTGACCATCTATTTTGCCAATTCTAATATCCATCCCAAGGTAGAATACCATAAGCGGGTCTATGTCACCAAGAAACTTGTTAGTGATTTTAATGAGCGGACAGGAAATACGGTTCAGTACCTAGAAGCTCCCTACGAACCCAATGAATACCGAAAACTAGTTAGGGGACTAGAGGAGGAGCCCGAAGGTGGCGACCGTTGCAAGGTTTATTTTGACTACCGACTTGATAAAACAGCGCAAGTGGCTATGGACTTGGGCTTTGACTACTTTGGTTCAGCTTTGACTATCAGTCCTCATAAGAATTCTCAAACCATCAATAGCATCGGAATCGATGTGCAAAAAATTTACACGACCCACTATCTTCCCAGCGATTTCAAGAAAAATCAAGGCTACAAACGTTCAGTAGAGATGTGTGAGGAGTATGATATCTATCGTCAATGTTATTGTGGCTGCGTCTATGCAGCCCAAGCCCAGAATATTGACCTGGTTCAAGTTAAGAAGGACGCCACAGCATTCTTGTTGGATAAGGATGTTGAGAAAGACTATTCTCATATCAAATTTATAGTAGATTGAAACTAGAATAGTACACCTTTACTTCTAAAACATTGTTAGAAATCGATTTGACTGTCCTTATTTCATTTTACTATACTATTACGAAATTAGATATATAAATGAAAACTTGCCTCAAGGTAGGTTTTTTGCTAGTAGAAAAGCGATAGACAGAAATTGTTGGACTCTTAAAAAATGAAGTTTTGCTCAAAAGAGCTTTTTAAATTAAAACGAGCAATTATCAGTTCAAATCTGTTTCAAAAGAAGAACGGATAAATTAACCGATGCTTTGTTTTTGAGTTAGGAAGTTAAGCATGCTAAACTGAGTCGTAGGAATAAATTTCTTTATAGAAATGTGTTGCAACTCTGTTATAATGGAATATTCCTTTTTTGCATTTATACAACTTATTTAACACTATCTTTATTCTTGTGATATAATGTCAAATTATAGAGTGGAGGTCATTTAAAATGATTGATAAAGTAATTGAACAATATAAAAGTCATGATAATCTTGATATTCGAGTAGAATTGCATAAGAAGTATTCAAAAAATAAATTGGGATTTAATAATTGGATATTTTCTAACTACCAAATAACTGATGAAGTAAAGGTTTTAGAATTGGGATGTGGTACAGGAGAACTGTGGAAAAGTAATAGTGATTCTATAGATAAAATGAAGCAGTTGATTGTTGCAGATTTTTCTAAAGATATGGTAAAATCAACGAAGTCAGTGATTGGAAATAGAGACAATGTCAACTATGAGATAATGGATATTCAAAAGATTTTTTTGAGAATGAAACGTTTGATATTGTTATTGCTAATATGCTTCTACATCATGTGAATGATATTCCTAGAGCGCTATCTGAGGTGAATAGAGTCTTAAAAACAGGAGGTGTTTTTTACTGTGCTACATTTGGTGAAAATGGAGTTGTAGATTATTTGGCAAATTTATTTAAAGATGAGGTTAATCAAGATTTAGAAAATAAAACGTTTACTTTACAAAATGGTAAAAGGTACCTGAGTAGGTATTTTAACTCTGTCGATACATTACTCTATGATGATGAGCTACAGGTGACAAGTATAGATGACCTAGTTAAATACATCCAATCGTTTAAAGGAATTTCCGAAATAGGTTCACTAGAAGAGGAAATAATACGTAAAAGATTGAAAGTGAGTTTAATAATGGTATGTTGATCATTCCTAAAGAATATGGTATGTTTATCGCTCGAAAAGAAAGTTAAGGGAATGAAAGTGTGAAAAATTACGGAGAAGCTTTTCGATATTTTAGAAAATTAAACGGATATTCTTTAGAGTATGCTGCAGCTGATTCTATATCAAAATCTCAACTTTCTAGATTTGAAAGGGGAGAAAATGAAATTTCTCTTTCAACGTTTTTTGAATTATTATCAAATATCAATGTTTCGATAGAGAATTTTTGTAATTACCTAGAAAATTATAAAAGATCGGAGTTTGATGATTTTTTGGTTAATTTATCTCCAAATTTTTATAGTTTGAATACTAAAGGATTGGAGGAAATAAAAAATGAGCAACAAAAACTTTTTGAGAAGAGTGGGGAAAAAACTCATAAAATAAATACAATTATGGTTCAGGGATTATTAAATCAGATAGATTGTAATCATGTAGTTAGTAGAGATGATCTAAATTTAGTGTATGACTATTTATTCCAGAAGGAACGATGGGAGTCCTATGAGATAACGCTGATTGGTAATTTATATCATCTTTTTGAAATAGATTATATTTACATGGTCGGAAAAGAAATACTAGAGCGTACACATTATTACGAAAAAATCGGCAAGAATAGAAATTTAGTTGTGTCAGCTTGTTTAAATTTTTGGTTCTGTTGCCTTGAAAATTCACATCTAATATATGCAGACTACTTTGAAATGAAATTAAAAAAATTATTAAAAGATGACACAAAAGTTTTTGAAAAATCTACATTCAAATTTGTAGAAGGATATAAAATATATCTGACTGAATCTAAAGAATCTGGAATTAAACAAATGAACAATGTCATAAAATATTTTGAGTTTATTGAATCTAAAAGTATTGCTTTATATTTTCAAAAACGATTAAATGAGCTGGTAGATTAAGTATCATTTTCTCTGTCGAGATATTGTTTTTAAAATGTTGTACTAAATGATTGATGCTATGTGGAAACAAAAAAATGTTTTTGATACGAAGTTGACCTGTATTTTTTATACTAATCATTTTCGTATTTTTTGTATTAAACGATATAAGTTTGTTGTAAACTTACAAGGAATAAAGACATTAAAAAATAACAGTATATCTATTTGTTTTATATATTTTACGAATTCTGCATAAATCTCTTTCTAGTAAGGTGTTGTAACTCTGCTATAATGGATTTATTCCTTTTTGTTTTTACACAATTTATTTTATACTACCAAAAAAACAAGGTCAGGATTTTGTTCCTGACCTTTGACAACTTTACCGATTCTTTAGTTCTACATAGCGCTTGTACCAAATGTTTACATAGGCTTCTGAGAAAGGACCACGTCCATTGTTAATCCAATCAACAAGAATTTTGACATGTTCTTTTAAAATATAGTCCAAATCATCAGAATAATTCATTTTGCGTTTGTGACGCTCGTACTCTTCAACGTCCAAGAGACGTTTTTCCCCATCTGTAAAAATTTTAACATCCAAATCGTAATCAATATACTTCAGTGCTTCTTCATCCAGATAGTAGGGGCTAGCCATATTGCAATAGTAAGAAGTTCCATTATCACGAATCATGGCAATGATATTAAACCAATATTTCTTGTGAAAGTAAACAATAGCCGGTTCTCGAGTGACCCAACGACGACCATCACTTTCGGTAACAAGTGTATGATCGTTGACACCAATAATGGCGTTTTCTGTTGTTTTTAGTACCATGGTGTCCCGCCAAGTTCGGTGGAGACTCCCATCATGCTTATAACTTTGAATTGTAATAAAGTCGCCTTCTTTTGGAAGCTTCATAACTAACCAACTTTCTACAATTTATAAGTTTATCATTTACTATTGTACCATAAAATTACCTAAAATCTGTGAATTTCACTTGGAAATATTAAAGATATTCTCTAAGAGCGCTTGCTATATCCGAAAAATCGTAGCCCTTTCGTGCTAAAACTTGAGTTAAACGCTGCTTCAGTTCGTATCCTTCATACTTTCGAGCATACTTAGTATATTGCTTATCAAGTTCCTTGAAGATGAGTTCTTGAGTCGTTTCTTGGTCAATTTGGCTATCTAAGTCGTCAAAGGCAATTTTAGCATCAGAATAAGAGAAGCCCTTGTTAGTCAAGCTCTGGATAATCTTATCTTGCAGGGCACGAGCTGGAAGTTTTCCCTCATATTTTTTCAATAGTTTATTAGCTACACGTTGAGCAACTTCAGAAAAATCAAATTCTTTCAAGTTCTCTTCTATAGTAGATTTTGAAATCCCTTTTTGAGCTAGTTTCTGAGTCAGCACATAAGGACCCTTGTCTCCTGACAGTTGATTAGCATTGATGCTAGCATAAGCGTATTGGCTATCATTGATCCACTTATCTTCTTTAAGATTAGCAATGACTTGAGAAACGATGTTTTCATCAATATCGTATTTTTTTAGATATTCTCTGACCTCTTTTTCAGTGCGTGCTTTAAAGGATAAATGGTAGAGAGCCAGATTCTTACCATAAGAAAATTGAGCAAAGTCCTGAATCTCTTTCAATTCCTCTTGGCTTATCACCTTATCTCTCGATAACATAAAACGAACAATTGTATCTTCGGTGATATAGCATTTGTCGCCATTATCAAGCTCCATCAGATAGAGTCTTTTTTCTTTTCAAGTTTTGTGATTTTCATAATTTCCTTTCATCTAAATGCTTCGAAAGCTGCAACAAGTCGTAGTTTATCCATATTTACATATTCTCTACCGTAATAGTCGAGAAATAATTCAGCATACGTAGCCTCTTGTAGGTTGTAATGAAGGGACCAAATTGCCCAAAAGAGGTCGATATGTCGGTCACTAAAACCAGCCAATCCCAAGTCAATAAAGCAAGAAAAATGAGAGGCATCCTTCAAGATGAAATTTGGCAGGCAGGCATCTCCATGAATAAAAGCATCATCTTTGAGGATGTAACCTTTCTCTTGTATCAGTTGGTAAGCTTCTTCACGACTGTGAATATGAAATTGGGGCAGAAGAGTCTTGTTATAAAAAGTCCCCTTTTGATAGTTTTTTAAGGCTTTTTCTTTATAACGCTTCAGATGATTTTCCGACGGAAAAGATTGTGGTTTAAGACTGTGAAGTTTGTTTAATGCTTGAGCTAGGGTTTGACAGAGTTTTTCGGGTTGATTTAAAAAATCGAGAGCATTTCTGCCAATGGCTTCTTTGGTCAGAAGGAAGTCCTTTTTTGCTGATAAATAGGTAATCACTGGAGTTCCCAATCCTTCAGTTTCGAACCAACTTGCAATCTTAGCTTCTTGAGCTAATCTGCCTTTTTGATCTATTTTTAAATAGTAACCTGAATCTATATATAGGACAGTTGCACTTGAATGAGAAGAACTATCAGAGAGATTAGCTCCCTTGATATAGCTTCGTAATCGTTCAGGGAAATCTAGTATACTAAAGCGAGGTGTTTTTGAATTCATGCTTTTATTGTAACATATTCTTAAATATCTTAGAAACTCCATGGTATAATAGACCTATGAATCTAAAAATAAAACAAAAAATACCATTAAAAATCAAGCGCATGGGAATTAATGGTGAGGGAATCGGCTTTTACCAAAAAACATTAGTCTTTGTACCTGGTGCTCTCAAAGGCGAAGATATCTATTGTCAGATTACTTCTATTAAACGTAACTTTGTTGAAGCGAAATTATTAAAGGTCAACAAGAAGTCTAAATTCCGCGTTGTGCCAGCTTGTACTATTTATAATGAGTGCGGAGGCTGCCAAATCATGCACCTGCATTATGATAAGCAGCTGGAGTTCAAGACGGACTTGCTTCATCAAGCGCTGAAAAAATTTGCTCCTGCAGGATATGAAAACTATGAAATTCGTCCAACTATTGGAATGCAGGAACCAAAATATTACAGAGCTAAGTTACAATTTCAGACTAGAAAATTTAAAAATCAGGTCAAGGCGGGCTTATATGCACAAAACTCTCACTATTTAGTAGAGTTGAAAGATTGCCTGGTACAAGACAAGGAAACCCAAGTGATTGCTAATCGTCTAGCGGAATTACTTACTTTTCACCAAATTCCAATCACCGATGAGAGAAAAGTTCTAGGTGTTAGGACTATTATGGTTCGACGAGCAAGAAAGACTGGACAGGTTCAGATTATTATTGTTACAAATCGTCAGCTTAATTTAACCCAACTAGTAAAAGACTTAATTAAAGATTTTCCAGAAGTTGTGACAGTAGCTGTGAATACAAATACAGCTAAAACCAGTGAGATTTATGGTGAAAAGACAGAGATTATCTGGGGACAAGAGAATATTCAAGAAGGTGTACTCGACTATGAATTTTCACTATCTCCTCGAGCTTTCTATCAACTAAATCCTGAACAAACAGAAGTTCTTTATAACGAGGCGGTAAAAGCCTTGGATGTTGATAAAGAAGACCATTTGATTGACGCTTATTGTGGAGTTGGAACGATTGGATTTGCCTTCGCAAAGAAAGTAAAAACACTCAGAGGTATGGATATTATTCCAGAAGCCATTGAAGATGCCAAGCGAAATGCCAAAAGAATGGGATTTGACAATACTCATTATGAAGCTGGAACAGCAGAAGAGATTATTCCTCGTTGGTACAAGGAAGGATACCGAGCAGATGCTTTGATTGTGGATCCACCACGTACAGGTCTGGATGACAAGTTATTAGATACAATTCTTACCTATGTACCAGAAAAAATGGTTTATATTTCTTGTAATGTTTCGACTTTGGCAAGGGATTTGGTACGCTTAGTAGAAGTCTATGATCTTCATTATATCCAGTCGGTCGATATGTTCCCACATACAGCTCGAACGGAAGCAGTTGTAAAATTAATTAAAAAATTTTAAAAAAGTAGTGTCAATCGAAAGTGATGATGCCCCAAAAAATGGTGAGATTGAGGGCAATTATTTTGCTTTCATTTGACACGAGGAACCCTTGAAGCTGTTTTTTCAGCTAAACCAAGGCTAGTCTTAGCCTTGGCTCTCTAGCCTCACAACTCCAAGCCTCTTATCAAATGAAATGCTTGTCTTAGACTCCTTACTTTCTCTCTCCTAAATGTAAGGGATAGAGTGATTTCCTTTAAGGAACAGCTTCCCATTTAGCGAGAAATAGATTATACTTGTAGCTGAGGAGAATGAAGCTCCTCACTAGTAAACTCTTCATAATCCTTTTTATTTTTCTGAAGATATTGTTTGAAAGATGTGAGTTTCCACGGATGGGTTTGTGGAGGGATATACTTGCGTCTTTCTTTTTTTGTTCTGGTTCTGATTCAAAGTTTTTCGAATAGAGTTCATGAACTAGTAGCTCCTTTGTGTGACAGATCTTGTCAGCGATATTGAGGTAGATGTCACCGTCAACTTCTTTTATAACGAATGCTTTCGTCTTTCTGCTGAAGTAGACTTCTTTTCCTTGTTCAACAGGGATATAGCAACGATTTTGGAATCGGATATGGTGTCTACGATCCACGACTCTCTCCGCCAGTCTAGCTAGAATGAGATTTCGTTCAGAGGGCTTAGGAGCCACCTCGAAGACAGAGAGTTTTGTCTTGTTTCCAAACTGTTCATTAAAGGTTTGAATGTAGGAAAGAAGGAAAGTATTGGCTTCTTCCAAGGTATGAATATTGTTTCGTTCCAGTTCAATAGGCAGGCGAGATTGTAGTGCCTGATTGAGTCTTTCGACTCTCCCTTTAGCTTGAGGGATAGCGGTTGTCTCAAGGAGAATCCCCAGTTGGTGACAGGCGTATCCAAACTGTGTATGGGTATCGTCCTCCATTTTCTTAGAGTTGGAGGCTTGATAGGTAAAGACCGTTCTCTTATCTGTTTTAATTTGAAGGGGAATGCCGTGATTGGCTAATATTTGTTCAAGGACATGATAGTAAGCATTCAAGTTCTCTTTTTTATCAAAATAAGCCCCTAGGATATTGCCAGAAGCATCATCAATGGCTAAGTGTAAGTTAGAGGTTTCTGCTCCAAACCAGGCATGAGGGCTAGCCTCCATTTGGATGAGTTCTCCAGCAAATTTCTTTCTGGGTCTACTAGGATGTAGCTTTTTAGTGTCTTCCAGGAAATCTTTAGCGGACGGTAAGATTGGATTGTCTAGGGGATGATTGCGGTTCAGTTTAGCTTGTTTTCTTAGTCTCTTCTTTGTCTTTCTGTGAGACTTGGGAGAGAGGATGTTTTCCTTATAGAGTATTTTTCTAACAGTTGTATCAGAGAGCTGAATTCCCTCTTCTTCAGCTAGTAATTCACAGAAATGAAGGACATTTGGTTTATATGTTTCATAGGAGAGGTATTTCTTTAGGACACGTTCTTTGATTTCATCAGGGATTGCATGTTTTGGTTTTTGATTTCTGTTTCCGTGTCTGAAGGCTTTTTTTCCTTTCTGTTGATAGGCTAGTAGCAGACGATTGATTTGTCTTTCAGAAAGATTCAGTTCGACACAGGGTCGTTTCTTTGTTTTCTTTCCTTGGTCTATAGCTTTTATCACAAGATATTTTTTCGTTTCATTCATATTCAGTTGGATACTTTTCATACGACTATTTTATCAAATGGGACATTTTCACGTTCGATTTACTAAAGACATTCTCACATTCGAGCCAAATTTCAAGTTCAAGTTAGCCATGAAGAAGTCTTCTCTGGGTGATTTGTAGTTCAAGCATTTTTTAGGATAGTTATTAATCCAATTTTCGATGAATGCGACTTCTTTGGGAGTCGTTTCCTTAGTCCCCTTAGGTAACCATCTACGAATGAGCCTGTTGTGATTCTCATTAGTTCCCCTTTCCCAAGAGGCATAGGGGTGCGCATAATAGATATGTTCCTCAGAAAATACATCAGACAAGCGGTTAAATTCTGTACCATTATCTGCCGTGATGGACAGAATCTTGTCTTGTTTTAAGATGAGTTTTAAAGCCTGATTGACCGCCTCAGCACTTTTATTTGGAATCAATCGGATAATTTGATGCCTAGTTCTTCGATCAGTTAAGACCAGTAAACAATAATTTTTCACCCTTGTAAGCAGAACCGTATCAATCTCATAATGCCCATTCTCCAATCGCAGATTGATAGCTTCAGAACGCTGTTCGATAGATTGACCAGGGGTTTAAAATTGGTGCTAGCTTGTTTCTTAACAGATTTTCCTTTTCTAGGATAGAGCAGATCCTGTTTTGACAATCCTAATTTTCCATGATGGATCCAGTAGTAGATGGTAGAAATTCCCACGTTAACGCCCTTAGCCTTGACCATCATTTCAGGCGAAAATTTTTGGTTATGATAGTGGAGAATCTTTTCCTTTAGTTCCTTGTTCAATCTTGATTTCTTGACCGAGCGCTTGCGATTATTTTCATAAGACTGTTGAGCATAGTCGGCAGAATAAACCTCTTTAAAGCGCCCTTTTCCAAGACATTGTCGGACTGTCCCACGCTTGACTTCATTGTGAATGGTTTGAGGAGCTTTTCCAAGTAAAGAGGCGATTTCTCTATTTGATTTCCCTTCCTTTTTCCATCGTTCGATTAAACGACGGCTATCGATTGTCAAATGTTTGGCTTTTGTAGTATAATGGTTTTGCATCTCTGTGCCTTTCTTGTGTTTGTGATTGAACAACAAGTATAACACAGAGGTGTTTTCTTATGCCTAGAAGAGCTTTCATTTGACAAGAGGAACCCTTGAAGCAGTTTTGTCAGCTAAACCAAGGCTAATCTTAGCCTTGGCTTGTCAGTCTAACAGCATCAAGCCTCTTATCAAATGAAATCGAGTACTAGCTATCAGCTAGTTAAACCATCTAATTTTTAGGAGAGCTGGGTGGCTAACTTCATTATAGAACTTTCAATTATCACATTCGAATTACATTTTATTTTGGAAAACGTTTCCTTTGTTTTCAAATTGCTAAAAAAGTGGTACAATATAGGATAGCTTACTATTATCTGAATCAGCTGATTTGGAGAGAAAGGATTCATTTTGAAATCAATAGGCTTTATTGAAAAGCTGAAGGGGTTGTCTAGTAAAGAGCTGATTTTATTGGGAATTATCCTAAGTATCTTTTTACCCTTTTATCTTTTTGTAGTTGTACTCTGTTTATATATTATCAGTTTGATTTTTACAGGAGACATGAAAAGTATTCTTCAGAAAATGGGGGAGCATCCGATGCTGCTTCTTTTTCTTGGCTATAGTACTGTTATATCCATTCTTGCACAAAATTGGATGGGTCTTGTGGCTTCAGTAGGAATGTTTTTGTTTGCTATTTTATTTTTGCAATATCAGTCGATTTTATCACATAAATTCTTTCGATTAATTTTGCAGCTCGTCTTGTTTGGTAGCGTCTTGTCAGCTGCTTTTGCGAGTTTAGAACATTTCCAAATTGTGAAGAAATTCAACTATGCTTTTCTTTCACCCAATATGCAGGTGTGGCATCAGAATCGTGCAGAAGTGACCTTCTTTAATCCTAATTATTATGGAATTATTTGTTGTTTCTGTATCATGATTGCTTTCTATCTATTTACAACGACCAAGTTGAATTGGTTGAAAGTATTCTGTGTGATTGCAGGCTTTGTTAATCTCTTTGGATTGAACTTTACGCAAAATCGAACTGCCTTTCCTGCTATTATCGCTGGAGCAATCATCTATCTCTTTACGACTATTAAAAACTGGAAGGCCTTTTGGCTTAGTATTGGGGTATTTGCGATTGGCTTGAGCTTCCTCTTTTCCCAGTGATTTGGGAGTTCGGATGGGGACTTTAGATTCTTCTATGGAAGAACGAATTTCTATTTGGGATGCTGGGATGGCCTTGTTTAAGCAAAATCCTTTTTGGGGTGAGGGGCCATTGACCTATATGCACTCTTATCCTCGGATACATGCTCCTTATCATGAACATGCCCACAGTCTTTATATTGATACGATTCTGAGTTACGGAATTGTGGGTACCATTTTATTAGTTTTGTCTTCTGTTGCTCCTGTTCGCTTGATGATGGATATGAGTCAGGAGTCGGGGAAACGTCCGATTATCGGTCTTTATCTGTCTTTCCTTACAGTGGTTGCTGTGCATGGAATCTTTGACTTGGCCCTCTTCTGGATTCAGTCAGGTTTCATTTTCTTGCTAGTTATGTGCAGTGTTCCATTGGAGCATCGAACCTTGGTATCGGACATGACGGATTAAGTTTTATAAGATTGAAATCTTCTACCTTGGGTAGGAGATTTTTTATGCGATGGGCATGTTGTGTATCTGAGGTGTAAGTCCTCTGTAGAGATTCACTACTTATGAATATAGTGAAATGAGATAAGAACAGGATGAATCAATCAGGACAGTCAAATAGATTTCTAACAATGTTTTAGAAGTAGAGGTGTACTATTCTAGTTTCAATCTATTATACAATAGCGCTCCCTCGTCCTTATGCAGGGGCTCCTAGAGGGGAGAAAGTCTATGAAAAGATTAGCGGACGTCGTTTTGAGCGAACTTCAATTGTTGCAGGACAAGTAGACGGAGAGTTTATAGCTCCCATGATTTACAAGAACAGCAGGACAAGCGATTTCTTTGGGGAGTGATTCAAAACGCAACTTCTACCTGCTTTGAAGACACCTCGTGTTATTATCATGGACAATGCTAGTTTTGATCCCAAGAACATTTTGGATGAACTCTGCATCCAAGATAAACACTTTTTCTTACCTCTACCGCCTTATTCACCAGATTTGAATCCTATTGAGCAAGCTTGGGCTATCTTGAAAAAGAAAGTAACAGATTTATTAAGGGAAGTCCCAACTATTTTTGAATGTTTGGAACGCTTTTTTAAAACTAAATGACTATATAACTAGTTTTTCGCAATTTTTGAGACAGAAATGTGATTTTTGTGATAAAGTTCTATCATTACAAGTTCATTTGTGGTAATATGGAATAAATCATTTATGTATCCTTTCAGAAATGTGCTGTTTCTCTGAATATAAATGTCTTTTTCTCTTTAACTTAATTTTACAAATTGCTAAAGTCATTTAAGGACAGATTTTTGAACAGTTGCTAGAAATGTAGAGGTATTGACCATGTATCAAAAGTTACTTAGAAAAATAGCAGAAGAAAAACCAAGTTATAACCAGGAAGAAATCCAGTGGCTACTTGATCATTTGGGAGATCCTTCTCCAGAAATTCGTGATGACCTTGTTTTTACAAGCTTTGCTAGAGGGATTCAGGAAGAGCTATTTACACAGGAACAATTTCATTTCATTGCTGAAGGGATTTCATCTGATGGAGGGTTAGATAAAGATATTGATAAGGTAGGCCTGTCAACCCTTGAACGTTCTTTTAGGGCGCTTATTTATGCAAATCTCTTGTCTGCAGATGCCAACCAGCAATCGATTTTTTATCAGGAATTAAATGCAGGAATTCGTAATGTCCTTTTAAATCAAGGTTTGTATTATCTTTCAAAAGAAAAGGATACAACGGGTTTTTCAAGTCAGTATGGTTGGGTTCATGCTTTTGCACATGGAGCCGATTTACTGACAGAGGTGGTTTGTCATCCCAACTTTCCTAAAAACAGAGTTCATGAAGTATTTGATATACTTGGCCAACTATTTAAAAGAGTTTCGATTCGCTTTACAGATGATGAGGATTGGCGTTTAGCAAGAGTGATCTATGAACCTATTTTACAAGGGAAGTTAGCGCAAGAGCAAGTAGCTTCTTGGATAAAAGCTGTTGACTTTCCGATAGAAGAAAGGGAAGATTTTTATAAATTTTCCAACTTCAGATCCTGTCTGTTGGAAGTCTATGTCCAACTTGACCAGAGAAATAGTTTACAAGATGACTTGAAAGAAGCTATTCAATCTTTTCAATATTAGGTATTGCTAGTAGTTCTATGATTTTCAAAAAATTTCCAATCAATTTTCTTGAAACCCTTTCCTACTTTTGATAGACTAGTATCTAGTTTTTGAAAAAAGGAGAAAGAAAATGAAAAAATTTGTTGCTGAGTTAATCGGTACGTTCATGCTTGTATTCGTCGGGACAGGAGCTGTTGTTTTTGGAAATGGTCTTGATGGCCTAGGTCACCTTGGAATCGCCTTTGCCTTTGGTTTGGCAATCGTGGTGGCAGCCTACTCAATCGGAACTGTTTCAGGTGCTCACTTGAATCCGGCTGTTTCGATTGCTATGTTTGTAAACAAACGTTTGTCATCTTCAGAACTTGTAAACTACATACTTGGACAAGTAGTTGGAGCTTTCTTAGCATCTGCTTCTGTCTTCTTCCTCTTGGCTAACTCAGGTATGTCAACTGCTAGTCTTGGTGAAAATGCCTTGGCAAACGGTGTCACTGTCTTTGGTGGTTTCTTGTTTGAAGTCATCGCAACTTTCTTGTTTGTCTTGGTTATCATGACTGTGACTTCAGCAAGCAAGGGAAATGGCGCGATTGCTGGTTTGGTAATCGGTTTGTCCTTGATGGCGATGATTCTTGTCGGATTGAACATTACTGGGCTTTCAGTAAATCCAGCTCGTAGCTTGGCACCAGCTGTTTTGGTAGGTGGCGCAGCCCTTCAACAAGTTTGGATTTTCATCCTTGCACCAATCGTTGGTGGGGTTCTTGCAGCCCTCGTTGCAAAAAACTTCCTTGGAACAGAAGAATAATTGAAAAACAAAAAGCCTTGCTCCTCATCTAGAGGAACAGGGCTTTTTCGTATGATACTCTTCGAAAATCTCTTCAAACCACGTCAGCTTCCATCTGCAACCTCAAAGCAGTGATTTGAGCAACTTGCGGCTAGCTTCCTAGTTTGATTTTTGATTTTCATTGAGTATGAGTTTAACGATTGTCAATTTTCTCTGGATAAAGGTCGTGTTGGAAGAGGCGTTGTTCTGCCAAGCCTTCATACTTAGTTCCAGGCTTACCGTAGTTGTAGTAGGGGTCGATTGAAATGCCACCGCGCGGAGTGAATTTTCCCCAGACTTCTAAATAGCGAGGGTCTAGCAAGTTGACCAAGTCTTTCCCGATGGTGTTGATACAGTTTTCGTGAAAATCTCCGTGATTTCGGTAGCTAAAGAGGTAGAGTTTGAGGGATTTTGACTCAACACAGAGCTTGTCAGGGATGTAGGAAATATAAATGGTCGCAAAGTCTGGTTGAGCAGTGATCGGGCAAAGTGAGGTAAATTCAGGACAGTTAAATTTGATAAAATAGTCATTTTCCACATGACGATTGTCAAAGGATTCGAGGACTTCTGGTTGATATTCGAAAATGTAGTTGGTTTCTTTGTTGCCTAGTAGGCTTAGGTTTTTCATTTCTTCTTGTTGTGACATGATTTTTTCTTTCTAATCTTAAACACCACGTTGATTATCGTAGAGGAGGGTATGCAGTTGAGGGAGGACGCGGACATTGCCCCAGCTGTCGTCAGCAGCGACACGTTCCCAGAGTTCTTTGAGGCGGTCCAGTTGGTCTTGGACAATATTACCCGTAGCCTTGGGCTCAGGATTTCCTGCTGATAAGAAGAGAACATCTGGTTGGTAGCGTTCTTGAATCCCTTTGGCAAAGGCCAAATCGGCATCATCAAAGACAGGGATTTTAAAGGTGACCCTGTCTGGATCAAGTTGGGAAACGATAAAGTCCAAGGTCTCAAAGTTGACTTCCATCTTGGATGAAGGAGGTTTGGGACTGAGAGTAACCTGGTCGATGTCTTTTAACCAATTTTGCCAGCGAGAGCCTTGAGTTTCAACAGCCAGAGTAACACCACGTTCCTTGAGTTTGGTGACCAATTCGGCCATGTTGGCTGCTAGGATAGCAGGATTTCCCCCAGATAGGGTTACATAGTCGTAGCTCCCCAATTTATCCAAGGCAGCAATGACCTCGTCAGCTGTCATACGAGTTGGCTTTTCAGAGCCATCCCAAGTAAAGGCAGAATCGCACCAGTCGCAGTGGTAGTCGCAACCAGCAGTGCGGACAAACATGGTTTTCTGCCCGATTGCACGGCCTTCGCCTTGAAAGGTTGGGCCAAAAATTTCTAGAACTGGTAGTTTGAGGACACGTTCCCTAGTCATCTAACCACTCCCGTCTAAACTCTGCAAAGGCAGTCGGAGTCTCATAGAGACGAACGTATTCCAAACGGAGACCGCGCTCGTTTGGCAACTCTTGATTCATGGTTTGGAAAATCCAGTAAACCATATTTTCAGCAGTCGTGTTCATATAGGGAAGAGTTTCATTGAGATAGCGATGATCCAAGTGGGGCTCTAAGTAGTTCTTGTAGGTCGCTTTGATGTCTCCGAAATCGTAGGTCATACCACGTTCATCTAAAAATCCACTGACAGCAATCTGCAGATGATAGGTGTGGCCGTGCAGGGATTTGCATTTTCCCTCATAGTGAAAGAGGTGGTGAGCAGCATCAAAGGTAAATTCTTTGGAGACTAGAGTCCGATAAGGATTGTAGACAAGAGACTCCCCAGTTTCCTGTTTGATTTCTTTGGGTGCAAAAAACATTAGGCTTCTCCTTTCTGTGAGAGATAAACATCTAACCCATGTTGACGTAGGTGGCAGGCGGGGCAATCTTCACAGCCGCTCCCGATAATTCCGTTGTAGCAGGTTAAGGTCTTTTCACGAACATAGTCAAAGGCACCGAGTTGGTCGGCTAGCTCCCAAGTTTCAGCCTTGTCTAGCCACATAAGAGGTGTTTGGATAACGAAGTCGTAATCCATGGCAAGGTTGAGGGTAACATTAAGGGATTTGACAAAGACATCTCGACAATCGGGGTAGCCTGAGAAGTCTGTCTCGCAGACACCTGTCACGATATCTTTAATGCCTCGTTGCTTGGCAAGGACTGCCGCAAAGGATAGAAAGAGGTGGTTTCGACCGTCAACGAAGGTATTGGGAACTTCTCCCTCTTTTTGCTCAATCTCCATATCAGAGGTCAGCGCATTTTCAGTGATTTGCCCCAGCAGAGACATATCTAGGATGTGATGACGAATGCCCTGTTCCGTAGCGATTTCTCTGGCAACTTGAATTTCGAGATGGTGGCGTTGGCCATAGGCAAAGGTAACGGCTTCGACCGTTTCATAGTGTTCTTTAGCCCAGAAAAGGCAGGTTGTGGAATCTTGACCGCCACTAAAGACGACCAAGGCTGATTGACGTTTCATAGTACTCCTTCCAAAATGGGAAATGTTCAGAGCACGCAAAAAGCTCCCTTGAGGGAGCTAAAAAATACCAAGTCAAGGTTTTTTTTAGCGATGGCATGTCCCAAACATCGTAATATTCTACTTACAGTCTAGCATATTTTTTGAAAAATGGCAAAGGGCAAGAAAAAAGAGACCAAAGAAAGTACTTGGTCTCTCGTTTGATTAGCTCAATTCAGCAACGATGGCCTTGATTTGTTCTGCTGTGTGAACACCAGCAACTTGTTTGACAACTTGGCCGTCTTTTTTGAAGAGAAGAGTTGGAATAGACATGATTCCAAAAGCACGAGCTGTGTTTGGATTTTCATCAACGTCCATTTTAACGATTTTCAAGACATCTTCTGAAAGTTCTTCAGACAATTTGTCCAAGATTGGACCTTGCATACGACATGGACCACACCAAGTTGCCCAGAAGTCTACTAAGACCAAACCGTCTTTTGTTTCTTGTTCGAATGTTGCATCTGTAATTGCTTTTGCCATTGTATTTCTCCTTTTTTAGTTATATTGGCTTAAATCTTGTTTCTTGAGATAGAAGAAGATATCTCCATAAGTCCCATGGTAGTCCAAATCATGATCCTTATAAGTCAATTTTTGGACAGGGTAGTAGTCTGCGACGCCGATAATGCAAGCTTGTTGCGAACGATCAAAATCTTCATAGGATTCGAAAGTCACAGTTCTTTCGTTCTTACTGGCGTCTAGATAAGTAATTTCAATCATATAAAACTCCTTTGTTTAATCTTGACTTTATTTTACTCCTTGTAAAAGAGAATGTCAATAAAAATGATTGCGCACGCAACTTTTTTCTAAAATCATCTTAAATCAAGAAATCCAAACCTGCTTCCAAGCTTTCTTCGACAGCCTTTTGTAGCGAGGCCAGTGTCTTTTGCCCATCATTTGTCAGGCAGATAAAACTAGAGCGTCTATCTTGATGGCAGCACATGCGACTGAGTAGACCGCAATTTTTAGCTTCCAAGCGAGCCACCATCCTAGAAACTGCGCTCGGGCTCAGATGAAGCTTATCTGGCAGGTCAATCTGGCGTAGAGATTTTTCTTGGGCCAAGTCCAGATAGTAGAGCAGGTAGAACTCTTTCAAGGTCAGACTTTGCTCGCTCTGTTGGGCAATGGTCTCTTCCAGGAGACTTTCAATTTCTTTCTGACGCCGATTGAAGTCAAACCATTTTTCCAAATAGGTCATAGTGTCTCCTTTCTTTTTAGAGTCATAAATAGAAGAAAGTCCATTAACGGGCAGTCTCTGCGTCACAAGATGATTGCGCATGCAATAATTATACTACTTTTCAAGAATGCTGGCAAGTTCTGTTTTTTAGTGGTTTTCTTTTTTACTGTCCATATTTTTGTAAAAATCAACTTTTACTTGGATGAAGGTTTTGGCTTCACGTAGGAGTTGAAGAAGGGTAGCGCGGGTTTCAAATTCTTCTCTTGTCTTGGGCAGACTGCGGTTTCGGAAGACTTCCAGATAGCGTTCGATTTCATCTAGCAAATCAGAAGCAGGATTGGTCTGGCTCAGTTGACCTGCAATTTTTGAAAAGAGTTGAGCCAAAATCAGGCTCTCACTGGCAGCTAGGTGACAGGTATTGATTTGCTGGGCCATATTTCGCAGGATACGACTTTGTAGCTGTCTCATCTCAAAGTAGTGAATATGGTAATCAGTCTGGTGAAAGAGGTGGTCTGAGTGATCCAAATAGACCAGTCTGAGGGCTTCTTCCAAAAGGGTGTCCAATTCTTCCACCAGCTGTGCTCGGTTGCGTCCATCCCCTCTGGATAAATAATATTTGAAGCGCAGGAGGATGTCTTTTAACTTTTCTTCTACCAATGTGTGGTAGTGATGAATTTCCTCTTCTCGTGAAGGCATGTAGAGATTGACCAGTAAAGCAAATCCTGTACCGATAGCAAAGAGAAAGAATTCATTGACTAGAAGGTCTGGAGAGGTTGACTCTTGTACCAAGAGATGGCTAACCAAAACAGTGCTTGGTGTGATGCCAATTTCCCAGCCCATCTTGTAAGCTAGAGGCACATAGAAGGCAAGATAGAGACCAAGGCTCCAGATATGAAATCCGCTCAAGTGAAAAGCTAGAACACCGATAGCCAGAGCTAGGAGCATGGAAAAGAGGCGATTGCGAGCCAGTTTTAAAGTACTTCTACGCGTATCAGATAGGCTCAAGAGAGCGATAATTCCAGCCGAAATTGCTGAGGAAAGATTGAGAAAATAAGCAAGCAGGCAGGCAAGACAGGTAGCTAAGATGAGCTTGGTCGTACGTTGGCTAATAGACATAAGAATTTCCTGATAATACTCAATGAAAATCAAAGAGCAAACTAGGAAGCTAGCCGTAGGCAGTACTTGAGTACGGCAAGGCGAAGCTGACGTAGTTTGAATTTGATTTTCGAAGAGTATAAGTTAGAATAAAAGAGCAAAAGACAAAACCTGAGCAGGCTTGCCTTTATGAGTTATTTTTTACGGGCTGCTGCGTATTCGGCAACGGCAGTAAAGAGGACGTCTGTAGAAGAGTTAAGGGCTGTTTCACATGAGTCTTGGATGACCCCAATCACAAATCCAACCCCAACAACTTGCATGGCAATATCGTTAGAAATACCGAAAAGGCTACAAGCAACTGGGATAAGAAGGAGGGAACCTCCCGCAATACCAGAAGCACCGCAGGCTGAGATAGCTGCTACCACACTGAGGACAAAGGCTGTGGCAAAGTCAACAGGGATTCCAAGAGTGTTTACCGCAGCAAGGGTCAAAACGTTAATGGTAATCGCTGCTCCAGCCATGTTGATAGTAGAGCCAAGTGGGATAGAAACAGAATAGGTATCTGGGTTGAGTCCAAGGTCATGGCAGAGTTTCATGTTGACAGGAATGTTAGCCGCAGAACTACGAGTGAAGAAGGCTGTCACACCGCTGACACGGAGGCAGTTCCAAACTAGAGGGTAAGGGTTGCGTCTCATAAAGAAGAAGGCAATCAAAGGGTTGACCACAAGGGCAACAAAAAGCATAGTCGTTACTAATAGAACCAATAAAATACCGTAGTTGGCAAGGCTTCCGATTCCCTTGTCAGAAATGGTTTTAAAAACAAGACCAAGGATTCCAAATGGAGCCAGATTGATGATCCATTCGACAATTTTAGAAGTCACGTCAGCGATAGTTTTTAGTAATTCTTTACTATTTTTGCTGGCCTCTCTCATAGCAATTCCAAAAATGACTGCCCAAGATAAGATTCCAATATAGTTAGCAGTAAGCAGGGCGTTGACTGGATTGTCAACCAGTTTGAGCAAGAGGTTGCTGAGGACCTGTCCAATCCCATCTGGTGGAGCAATATCGGTATTAGCACTATTTAGGGTGATTTCAATAGGGACGATGAAACTTGCTAGTACAGCTACAAGAGCAGCGGCAAAAGTTCCTAGGATATACAAGAAAACAACAGTTTTCATATTGCTATCTTGTCCCTTTTGATGTTGGGAAAGGGCATTAGCAACGAGAGCAAAGACTAGGATAGGAGCAACAGCTTTTAGACCTCCAACGAATAAATCCCCGAGTAGCCCAATTCCTGAGAGATTAGGAAGGGTCAGTCCTAGAATTCCCCCACAAAGCATACCAATCAAGATACGCTTGACAAGGCTTGCCTTGTTCCAAGCATGAATGATTCTTTTCATAATAATCTCCTTTCTGTGTAGTGATTATGATTATAGTATAAACGATAGACAAAATCAAGAATTTTCTGTCTATTTTTTGAATATTTATGGATAATGAGACTGATGAAAATATGGTATAATGAAATAAAGGAGTTTTATATGCAAAAATTTATTCAAGCTTATATTGAAAAGCTAGATGTGACAACCATTATCGAAAATATTCTAACCAAGGTCATTTCTCTTTTACTGCTTTTGATTGTATTTTATATTGCTAAAAAAATGCTTCATACCATGGTGCAGAGAATTGCCAAACCTTCTCTAAAAATGTCTCATCATGATGTCGGGCGCCAGAAAACCATCTCACGTTTGTTAGAAAATGTGTTTAATTATACGTCATATTTCTTTTTACTCTACTGTATTTTATCGATTTTAGGCTTACCTGTATCTAGCTTGCTGGCTGGGGCTGGAATCGCTGGGGTGGCGATTGGGATGGGAGCCCAAGGTTTTCTGTCTGATGTCATCAATGGCTTTTTCATCCTTTTTGAACGTCAACTGGATGTGGGAGATGAGGTTGTTCTGACCAACGGCCCCATTACTGTATCGGGTAAGGTTGTCAGTGTGGGAATTCGTACGACACAGCAGCTTCGTAGCGAGGAGCAAGCTCTTCACTTTGTTCCGAACCGAAATATCACGGTTGTTAGCAATTTCTCACGCACGGACTAGACCTGTTATTTTAAGTAATTTGTGGTACAATAGAGGGAGTTTAATAAAGGAGAAAAGATGGTTTTAGAAAAGCAGTTGGGCAATGGTTGTACCTGGATAAACCTAGACCTCGGAAAGTTGAATAAACTAGAAGACCTTTCTGAAATCTACGGCTTGGACAAGGAAACCATTGAGTACGCACTGGATAGGAATGAGCGTGCCCACATGGACTACCACCGTGAAAGTGGGACGGTTACCTTTATCTATAATGTCCTAGATGTGAAAAAGGACAAGGCCTACTATGAGACTTTTCCCATGACCTTTATCGTGGAGCATCGTCGCCTGATTACCATTAGTAATACCAAGAACGCCTATGTCATTGAACAAATGACCCGTTATCTGGAGAGTCATGACACGCTTTCGATCTACAAGTTTCTCTTTGCCAGTCTGGAAATCATCAGCAATGCCTACTACCCTGTCATCGAGCAGATGGATAAGAGTAAGGACGAGGTCAATGGTCTCTTGCGTCAGCGAACAACTAAGAAAAATCTTTTTGCCCTTTCCGACTTGGAGACGGGTATGGTTTATCTTACTGCGGCTGCTAAACAAAATCGGATTTTGTTGGAGCATATTCAAGGTCATGCCTTGTATCGTAGTTTTGATGAGATTGAGAGAGAACAGTTTGATGATGCCATGATTGAGGCTCATCAGCTGGTATCCATGACAGACCTAATCTCTCAGATTTTACAGCAACTTTCAGCCTCTTACAACAATATTCTAAACAATAATCTGAATGATAATTTGACAACCTTGACTATCATTTCAGTCTTGCTAGCTGTTTTGGCAGTCGTGACAGGCTTTTTCGGAATGAATGTTCCCCTACCTCTAACAGATGAGCCCCATGCTTGGCTCTACATCAGTATAGCTAGTGCAGGGTTATGGATTGTTTTATCCTTGTTACTAAGGAAAATTGCGAAAAAAAGTTAAGAAAAGGAGCCAGAATGGCGATTGAAAACTACATGCCAGATTTTGCTGTGGAAGCAGTCTATGATCTGACAGTCCCAAGCCTGCAGGCGCAGGGAATCAAGGCTGTTTTGGTCGATTTGGACAATACCCTTATTGCTTGGAACAACCCTGACGGGACACCAGAGATGAAGCAATGGCTACATGACCTTCGGGACGCGGGCATTCGCATTATCGTAGTGTCAAATAACACCAAAAAACGCGTCCAACGAGCAGTTGAGAAGTTTGAGATTGACTACGTTTATTGGGCTCTAAAGCCCTTCACATTTGGGATTGACCGTGCCATGAAGGAATTTCACTATGAGAAAAGCGAAGTGGTCATGGTTGGCGACCAGCTCATGACAGATATACGAGCAGCCCACCGTGCAGGCATTCGCTCGATTTTAGTCAAACCCTTGGTCCAACATGACTCGATTAAAACGCAGATTAACCGAGCTCGTGAGCGTCGTGTGATGCGAAAAATTACTGAAATGTACGGACCGATTACATATAAAAAAGGAATTTAACTATGGAAGAAATTCTCTGTATTGGTTGTGGAGCAACCATTCAGACGACAGATAAGGCTGGTCTGGGTTTTACCCCTCAGTCGGCACTTGAAAAAGGATTGGAGACTGGCGAAATCTATTGCCAACGCTGTTTCCGTCTCCGCCACTACAATGAAATCACGGATGTTCAATTGACAGACGATGATTTCCTAAAACTCTTGCACGAGGTAGGAGACAGTGATGCCCTGGTGGTTAATGTCGTTGATATCTTTGACTTTAATGGCTCTGTCATCCCAGGCTTGCCACGTTTTGTCTCGGGCAATGATGTCCTCCTGGTTGGAAATAAAAAAGATATCTTGCCCAAGTCTGTTAAACCAGGCAAGATTAGCCAGTGGCTCATGGAACGTGCCCACGAAGAAGGTCTCCGTCCAGTTGATGTCGTCCTAACTTCAGCCCAAAACAAGCATGCCATTAAGGAAGTCATTGACAAGATTGAACACTACCGTAAGGGCCGTGATGTCTATGTCGTTGGGGTAACTAACGTTGGAAAATCAACCCTAATCAATGCTATTATCCAAGAAATCACGGGTGACCAGAATGTCATTACGACTTCGCGCTTCCCAGGAACAACCTTGGACAAGATCGAGATTCCGCTTGACGACGGATCTTATATCTACGATACGCTTGGGATTATCCACCGTCACCAGATGGCTCACTATTTGACGGCTAAAAACCTCAAGTATGTTAGTCCTAAAAAGGAAATCAAGCCTAAAACCTATCAGCTCAATCCTGAACAAACCCTGTTTTTAGGTGGTCTCGGACGCTTTGATTTCATTGCGGGTGAAAAGCAAGGATTCACAGCCTTCTTTGACAATGAATTGAAACTCCACCGTACTAAGCTTGAAGGTGCTAGTGCCTTTTACGACAAGCATCTTGGAACCCTTTTAACCCCACCAAATAGCAAGGAAAAAGAAGATTTTCCAAAATTGGTCCAACATGTCTTTAATATCAAGGACAAAACTGACCTAGTCATCTCAGGACTCGGCTGGATCCGCGTAACAGGCACTGCCAAAGTCGCCGTCTGGGCACCAGAAGGCGTCGCAGTCGTCATACGAAAAGCAATTATTTAAACACAGAAAGGAAAGGGTTGTCTTTATTAAGGCGAGCGTTGCGAGCCCGTAGAGAATACTTTTCGCCGTGGTGTCAGTTGGTACAAGTGATTGTACCAACTGCGGGAAATTTGAGACCATAGGCTCAAATTTTAGTCATGAAAGCCCGAAGGACTTTGCTAACGTCCGCCACCACTTTAGAAAAGTATAAAAAGAAACTCTTTTAAGAAATTATGTCATTAACATCAAAACAACGTGCCTTCCTCAACAGTCAGGCACACACCCTCAAACCCATCATCCAAATTGGAAAAAATGGTCTCAACGACCAAATCAAAACCAGCGTTCGTCAAGCACTTGATGCACGCGAATTGATTAAAGTAACGCTCTTGCAAAATACAGATGAAAATATCCACGAAGTAGCTGAAATTTTGGAAGAAGAAATCGGTGTGGATACAGTCCAAAAAATCGGACGCATCTTGATTTTGTTTAAACAATCTAGCAAGAAAGAAAATCGCAAGATTTCTAAGAAAGTCAAAGAAATCTAAGACCGAAACTCCAAATAACTGTTTTTATAGAGAAATAAAGGGGACTAGCCTATGACAATCGAACTATTGACTCCCTTTACCAAGGTAGAGTTGGAGCCAGAAATCAAGGAGAAAACGCAAACAAGTTGGGATTTTAGGGGGAATTTTAACCCTGTTCACAATGCCCATCTCATTGTTGCGGATCAAGTACGGCAACAGTTGGGACTGGATCAAGTTCTTCTCATGCCTGAATACCAACCTCCTCACGTTGATAAAAAGGAAACCATCCCTGAACACCATCGTCTCAAGATGCTTGAGTTGGCAATTGAGGGAATTGACGGCCTAGTCATTGAAACCATTGAGTTGGAGCGCAAGGGTATTTCCTACACCTACGACACCATGAAGATTTTGACAGAGAAGAATCCAGATACGGATTATTACTTTATCATCGGTGCCGACATGGTTGACTATCTGCCTAAGTGGTACCGAATTGATGAACTGGTTGACATGGTTCAGTTTGTGGGGGTTCAGCGTCCACGCTACAAGGTAGGGACTTCCTATCCAGTTATCTGGGTGGACGTACCGCTCATGGATATCTCGTCCAGCATGGTGCGGGACTTCCTTGCCCAAGGTCGGAAACCCAACTTTCTCCTACCTCAGCCAGTGCTAGACTACATCGAGAAGGAGGGGCTCTACTGATGTCCTATCAAGACTATATCAACTGCTCCCGTGAGGCCTTGTTGGAAAAAATGGTAGAGTTTCTACCTGAAAAACGCTTAACCCATTGCTTGGGTGTGGAGCGTGCCGCTATGGAATTAGCTCAGCGCTTTGGTGTAGATGTTGAGAAAGCAAGTCTAGCAGGTCTTCTTCATGACTATGCTAAAAAGTTGTCAGATCAGGAATTTCTAGCCTTGATTGACCGTTACCAGCTAGACCCTGACCTCAAAAACTGGGGCAATAATGTCTGGCATGGTATGGTCGGAATTTACAAAATTCAGGAAGATTTGGATTTGCATGATTCTGAAATTCTGCGAGCCATTGAAATTCATACAGTCGGAGCTGGTCAAATGACAGACCTAGATAAGGTCATCTACGTCGCAGACTATATCGAGCACAATCGAGCCTTTCCTGGAGTAGATGTGGCGCGTGAGATTGCAAGTCTATCGCTCAATAAGGCGGTGGCCTACGAAACAGCTCGTACCGTGGAGTATCTAGCTCATCAGGGATTCCCCATCTATCCCCAAACCCTTGAAACCTATAACGCCTTTGTGCACTATTTGAAAGAGAACTAAATGAAGATGGCTTTTATAATCATTGATGTTCAGAATGTTTTAGTAGAAACTGGGTTCCAGACAAAAAGTCTATTGGAAAAAATTTCTTATTTACAAAACCAGGCTAGAAGCAAGAATATTGAAATTATCTATGTTCAACATATTGAGAACTCTGAAGCTCAAACATCAGAAGATTGGCAGTTATCTGCGCTTTTAAATCGAAAACCTGCTGAAAAGGTCTTTCAGAAGAAGTATAACAGTATTTTCAAAGAAACTGGCTTAAAAGAATACTTGGATAAACAGGGGATTGAAAAATTAGTTTTATGTGGTATGCAGACAGAATATTGTGTGGATACCTCTGTCAAGGTTGCCTTTGAATATGGCTATCAGCTTATTGTTCCAGAAGGTGCTGTCACAACCTTTGATGGGGATGACATTCCAGCAGAAACGATTAATGAATTTTATGAGGACATTTGGGAGGAGCGCTTTGCAGATGTCCTAGATTACAAACATATTTTCTAAAAAGAGGATTAAATGAACGAAAAAGAATTACTAGAACTAGTCGTGAAAGCGGCTGATGAGAAACGTGCGGAGGATATCCTCGCACTTGACGTACAAGATTTGACTAGTGTGACGGACTACTTTGTCATCACTAGCTCTATGAATAGCCGTCAGTTGGACGCTATCGCTGATAATATCCGTGAAAAAGTAGCGGAAGCAGGCTTTAAAGGCAGTCATATCGAAGGCGATGCAGCTGGAGGTTGGGTCTTGCTAGACCTCGGTGCTGTCGTTGTACATATCTTCTCAGAAGAAATGCGTGCCCACTATAATCTGGAAAAACTATGGCATGAGGCGGATTCTGTAGACTTATCTGAAACTCTGGCGTAGAAGATGAACTCAGTTGTAGTCAACTGGGTTTCTTTGCTTATTTTAGAAGAAAATTGATAGAAAGGTGAGGGCGAGTGGTGTTTGCCATGTAGGCTCTTGGTATCATGATTATGGCAACTTATGAAACTTTTGCGGCGGTCTATGATGCGGTCATGGATGACAGTTTATACGACAAATGGACTGATTTTTCTCTGCGTCATTTGCCTAAGACCAAGAGAGAAAGAAACTCTTGGAATTGGCTTGTGGGACAGGAATTCAATCAGTGCGCTTCTCTCAGGCTGGTTTTGATGTGACTGGACTTGACTTGAGTGCGGATATGTTGAAGATTGCGGAGAAGAGAGCAACTTCAGCCAAGCAAAAGATTGCTTTTATAGAAGGTAATATGCTGAATTTGTCCAAGGCAGGGAAATACGATTTTGTCACGTGTTATTCGGACTCTATCTGCTATATGCAGGATGAGGTGGAAGTAGGGGACGTCTTTAAGGACGTGTACAATGCGCTGAATGAAGAGGGAGTTTTCATCTTTGACGTGCACTCGACCTACCAGACAGATGAAGTATTCCCTGGCTATTCCTACCATGAAAATGCGGAAGATTTTGCCATGCTTTGGGATACATATGAGGACGAAGCTCCTCACTCCATCGTGCATGAGCTGACTTTCTTTATCAAGGAGGCTGACGGTTCTTTTAGTCGCCACGATGAAGTACATGAGGAGAGGACTTATGAGATCTTGACCTATGATATCTTGCTGGAACAGGCTGGTTTCAAGTCCTTCAAACTCTATGCAGACTTTGAGGATAAGGAACCAACAGAAACTAGCACCCGTTGGTTTTTTGTGGCGCAGAAGTAGGAGAACATCATGACCATCACAGGTATTATCGCAGAGTTCAATCCTTTTCATAATGGCCATAAATACCTGCTGGATCAGGCAGAGGGACTGAAAATTGTTGCCATGTCAGGGAATTTCATGCAGCGTGGAGAGCCTGCTATTGTGGATAAGTGGACAAGGGCCAGATGGCGCTGGAAAATGGCGCAGACTTGGTAGTGGAATTGCCCTTTTTAGTCAGTGTTCAGGCAGCTGATTTCTTTGGTCAAGGAGCTGTGGATATCTTGGATCGCTTGGGCATTGATAGTCTAGTTTTTGGGACAGAGGAAGTTCGAGATTATCAGAAAATCGCTGACTTATACACAGAGAAAGGTGCTGAGATGGAGAAAATTGTGGAAAATCTGCCTGATTCCCTTTCCTATCCCCAGAAAACCCAATCTATGTGGAAGGAATTTGCTGGTCTTGATTTTTCAGGTAATACCCCCAATCATGTTCTTGCTCTGGCCTATGCAAAGGCGGTTGCAGGACGAAATATCAAGCTGCATACGATTCAGCGTCAGGGGGCAGGTTACCATTCTGTGAATAAAGATGTGGACTTTGCCTCGGCGACAGCCCTCCGTCAACATCAGAAGGACCAAGATTTCTTAGAACGCTTTATGCCTTCTGTTGCCCTATTTGAGCAGGCCAGTAAGGTGATCTGGGAAGACTATTTTCCCTTGCTCCGCTATCAAATCTTGTCAAATCCCGACCTAACCACCATCTATCAGGTCAATCAAGAAATGGCTGTGCGCATTAAAGAAGCTATTAAACCAGCCCAGTCTGTAGAAGAGTTGGTCGAGGCGGTTGCGACCAAACGTTACACCAAGGCGCGTGTCAGACGCCTATTGACCTATATTTTGGTGCAGGCTAGAGAAAATGTCTTGCCAGAAGCCATTCATGTCCTTGGATTTACTGAAAAAGGCAGGCAACATCTCAAGTCTCTGAAAGGACAGGTCAATCTAGTCAGCCGAATTGGCAAAGAACCTTGGGATGCTATGACCCAAAAAGCAGACCAGATTTACCAACTAGGAAAGCCAAGTATAGCAGAGCAAAATTTTGGAAGAGTGCCGATTAGAATAGAAACAAGCTAAGTCTACCGAAAGGTAGGCTTTTTGAGATTTTTTACGAATAATACTCTTCGAAAATCAAATTCAAATCGCGTCAACGTCGCCTTGCCGTATATATGTTACTGACTTCGTCAGTTCTATCTGCAACCTCAAAACAGTGTTTTGAGCTGACTTCGTCAGTCTTATCTACAACCTCAAAGCAGTGCTTTGAGCAACCTGCGGCTAGTTTCCTAGTTTGCTCTTTGATTTTCATTGAGTATAAATAGATGGAAAAGAAAATCTTGTACAAGTTTCTGACAATTTCTTTCTTTTCGTGTATAATAGTGGAAAAGAGGTAAAACGAGGTATGGTTATGGAAGCAGTTCTTTACTCAACATTCCGAAATCATTTAAAAGACTACATGAAGAAGGTCAATGATGAATTTGAGCCTTTAACGGTGGTTAATAAAAATCCAGATGAGGACATTGTAGTTCTTTCAAAGAGCGAATGGGACAGTATTCAGGAAACTCTGAGAATCGTTCAAAATAAGGAACTATCTGACAAGGTCTTGCGAGGAATGGCTCAAGTCCGTGCTGGAAGCACTCAAGTCCATGTTATTGAGGAGTGAGGAATGCTGCTCAAGTTTACAGAAGATGCGTGGGCAGATTATTGCTACTGGCAAACTCAGGATAAGAAAACACTAAAAAGAATCAATAAACTAATTAAGGATATTCAAAGTGATTCATTTACAGGAATAGGAAAACCAGAACCACTCAAGTATGACTACCAAGGAGCCTGGTCACGGCGTATTGATGCAGAAAATCGCTTGATTTATATGATGGATGGAGATAGCATCGCTTTTTTGTCCTTCAAAGATCACTACTAAGTCTACTGAAAGGTGGGCTTTTTATTTTTTAAATTTTTATGAGTAAGTTTAAGATAAAGTTTTTTAGAAAATGACAGAATCCCTAATACAAAAGACAAAAACTCAGAAAAGAAAGTTAGTATATAAACTTCGATTTTTTCCCTTGAATCCGCTTTATCACTTGTATTTTGTGGTATAATGAAGAGAATTGTTAATAATAAAAACAGGGGAAGTAAATGTCTAATTTTAAAGAAAAACTACCGATATTCCAGTCGAACGATGTTCAGATTTCAAATGTAGTCAATGCAGTTTGGTCGATTGCGAACACCTTACGTGGAGCTTATCGTTCGGATAAGTATCGAGTGATGTAATTAAAAATTGGATGAGAAGAAAAGATACAATTGAGTTTCTTGGTTTATGGAAAAGCTTAAACAACATGAATTTCAATTCGGTCGAATTCGACCGAATTAAATCGGAAGCTGGATATAATTCATTTACATTGTCTCCTAAGAAATGGGTAGAGAAAACTGGAGCAATCGGAATTATCTCAAAAGGTGGAAGATATGGTGGTGCATTTGCACATATAGATATTGCCTTTGAATTTGCTTCATGTATTTCTGCTGAATTTAAGATGTATGTAATTCAGGATTACAAAAGACTTAAGTCAGATTAAAATTCTAAGATATCATTAGGCTGGAATTTGAATAGAGAAATTTCTAAGATTAACTACAAAATTCATACAGATGCAATCAAAGAATATCTCTTAAAAGATCTTACCAACGAACAGTTGTCTTACAAGTATGTAAGTGAAGCAGATATGATTAATGTTGTTTTATTTAACAAAAGAGCTAAACAGTGGCGTGAAGAAAATAGGAACAATTAGTACAACACTTGTAGTAGTTGCGGGAGTAAGTGCGGGTGTGCTTGGAGGAAAATTTGACTTTAAATTTCCTAAAAAGATTTAATGGAGAATAATAAATATGAAGTTTAAAAATTATCTATTTGATTTATATCCTTATTTTCCCAAAGGTTTTTCATTATATAATAGAAAGGATCCTGATGTATGTAGTAAGGCGTTGTACGATGATTTATGTAAGATGTTTTTTGATGATGATTCAAAAGAAAAACTTAAAATAACATCTGTATGTAATAAATGCCAAAACTTTGGAAATGGAGATTTTTATACTTTATTTATTGATAAGGATAAGTATTTATTATCAAGTGATTATATAGGAGCCTCTATTTATTGGGCAAGAAAGGCAGGATTAAACGACAGAATAATTTTAGATCATTTGAGTATTTCAAGAACAATAGGTGGACACATTCTTTTCCCTAGAGGTGGTGGAAAATCAGAAACCGTTAATACAGCTAGAGGTGGAAAACCTAGAATCAAGAATGGAATTTATAAAGGATATTATGATCGTTTTGATTTAACACTATATGCTATAAAAGAATGGTTTGCGGGAAATAATAATTCAAAAATAGATTATGCTATAGAGAATTACCGTGAATGGTTTGAACTATTTTTTGATGATGATAATTGTAAAAATGGATTTGAGAAATTTGTCGAGTTTTTTAAGTTAGAAGGATTTATATATGAGCAAAATAAAATTATAGATTTAATTAAATCAGATTTAGAGAACAATCAGGTTGTCTTTTTAGATAAAGAAGATATTAGGATTGCTAGCACAGAAGAAGAATATATAAGATATATGAAAAATCTTAATATCATTATTCTAGAAAGAACTAAAAAAATATTATTATAAATATTTCAGCACCAGTTAAATAAAATGTGCGTTTTCTTTATCAAAAAAATTAATAAAAGAGGTTACCAAGAGGGATAAATTTTAAGTGTAGGGGGAATTTATCCTTTTTGCTTTTGAGGTAGAAGAGAAATCTATTGAATTATCCTATGAATATGTAGATGATGGATATAGTGGTTCTAATTTTGAGCGACCAAATTTTAAGAATATGATTGATGACCTGAATAAAGGAAAGTTTTCTATCATTATGGTAAAAGATTTATCTCGTTTCGGCAGAGATTATATCGAGTCAGGAAAGTACTTACAAAAGATATTTCTTGAAAAAGGTATTCGCTTTATATCTGTAAATGATAACTATGATAGTGATAATGCGGATGTTAGCGATATCCATTTAAGGTTTGTGAAAATCACTTTTTTATGGTAGAATGTAAAAGAATGTATGTCATTCGGAATAACAATAAAATGAGGTAAAAACATGGAAATCATGTCGCTTGCGATTGCTGTTTTTGCCGTCATCATTGGTTTAGTCATTGGATATGTCAGCATCTCAGCTAAGATGAAATCATCTCAGGAAGCTGCAGAGTTGATGCTTTTAAATGCTGAACAAGAAGCAACTAATTTACGTGGACAAGCTGAGCGTGAAGTGGATTTACTTGTTAATGAAGCCAAACGTGAAAGCAAGTCTCTTAAAAAAGAAGCACTATTGGAGGCCAAAGAAGAAGCCAGAAAATACCGTGAAGAAGTGGACGCTGAATTCAAATCAGAACGTCAAGAACTCAAACAAATCGAAAGTCGTTTGACAGAGAGAGCTACCAGCCTTGACCGTAAGGACGACAATTTGACGAGTAAAGAACAAACACTTGAACAAAAAGAACAAAGTATTTCTGATAGAGCGAAAAACCTTGATGCGCGTGAAGAGCAATTAGAGGAAGTCGAAAGACAAAAAGAAGCAGAACTAGAGCGTATTGGTGCTCTGTCTCAGGCAGAAGCACGAGATATTATCTTGGCACAGACAGAGGAAAACTTGACCAAGGAGATTGCCAGTCGTATTCGCGAAGCTGAGCAAGAGGTCAAGGAACGTTCTGACAAAATGGCCAAGGACATCCTGGTTCAAGCTATGCAACGTATCGCTGGTGAATATGTAGCGGAGTCAACAAACTCAACGGTTCATCTGCCAGACGATACTATGAAGGGACGCATTATTGGTCGTGAAGGTCGTAACATTCGTACCTTTGAAAGTTTGACAGGGTCGATGTGATTATCGACGATACACCAGAAGTGGTGACCTTGTCAGGATTTGATCCGATTCGTCGTGAGATTGCCCGTATGACTATGGAAATGTTGCTCAAGGATGGTCGTATCCACCCAGCTCGTATCGAAGAGTTGGTTGAGAAAAACCGTCAAGAGATTGACAATAAGATCCGTGAATACGGTGAGGCTGCTGCCTATGAGATTGGCGCACCAAACCTTCATCCAGACTTGATGAAGATTATGGGTCGCTTGCAATTCCGGACTTCATATGGCCAAAATGTTTTGCGCCATTCGATTGAGGTTGCTAAGTTAGCTGGTATTATGGCCAGCGAGCTTGGTGAGAATGCGGCTCTTGCCCGTCGTGCTGGATTCCTTCACGACATCGGAAAAGCCATTGACCGCGAGGTTGAAGGTAGCCACGTTGAAATCGGTATGGAATTGGCACGTAAGTACAAGGAACATCCAGTTGTGGTCAATACGATTGCTAGTCACCACGGAGATGTTGAAGCTGAGAGCGTCATTGCAGTTATCGTTGCTGCAGCAGATGCCTTGAGCGCAGCTCGTCCAGGTGCTCGTAGTGAGTCTCTTGAAAGCTACATCAAGCGTCTCCATGATTTGGAAGAAATTGCGAACGGCTTTGAAGGGGTACAAAATAGCTTTGCCCTTCAAGCAGGACGTGAAATTCGTATCATGGTCAATCCAGGAAAAATCAAGGACGACAAAGTCACAATCTTAGCTCACAAAGTTCGTGAGAAAATTGAAAACAATCTCGATTACCCAGGAAATATCAAGATAACCGTGATTCGTGAGCTTCGTGCAGTAGATTATGCTAAATAATAAAAAACTGAGGTCAGTGAAATCTGACTTCAGTTTTTTTGAAGTACGACGGGCATGTGGTGCATCTGAGGTGTAATACTCTTCGAAAATCTCTTCAAACCACGTCAACGTCGCCTTGCCGTACTCAAGTACAGCCTGCGGCTAGTTTCCTAGTTTACTCTTTGATTTTCATTGAGTATAAGTCCTTGGTGGGCACCTGCTACCGGTGAACCCAATAGCGATTCCCAAGCCTGACTATCGTGAGGTAGCGGATTAAAACGGTCTGGGGATAGACCGTTTTAAGTCTGACGCTGGAAATAAGAATCGTCAGAGGAAGGGATAGCGAAATCGTGGCTCTACGAACAGGAAGGTGATAGTAAGGCGTATATAGCGGATAGGGGGGCGCGAAACCTTAAAGTCCAAAAAGGTAGTCGTAACCTATATGCGTAAATCACGAGAGTAATTGAATTCGAACTAAGATTTATCTTTTTCCACTGTAACCTTTTAACGTCCTCATGTCTAGTCTAAACGAGGAAAGATGTAGGACTTATCCCGTGAGCTCTGTCGCTAGAAAGAGAAAACGACAGATCGAAGTAATCCTACTTTACTTGTGTCTGTAAAACGAACGGTCTGATAGAACTGGACTCTGTCACGTATTGACTAGATGAAGGTTCACCAATATAAGATATCCCTCAGGCACCAAAACAAGAAAGGAATAGGCACATGTCAAAATTGCTAGATAAGATAGTATCACGCGAAAATATGCTGGAAGCTTACAATCAAGTAAAATCCAATAAGGGCTCAGCTGGGATTGATGGAATGACTATCGAAGAGATGGATGACTATCTCAGACAAAACTGGCGCTTGACTAAGGAGCTGATAAAACAGAGGAAATACAAACCTCAATCAGTCCTGCGAGTTGAAATCCCCCAACCCAATGGAGGTGTCCTTCAGCTTGGGATTCCGACAGTGATGGATAGGATAATCCAACAAGCCATTGTTCAAGCTCTTAGAGTACTTAAATGACGGCTATGAGTGGATAGTGGATATAGACCTAGAGAAATTTTTCGATAGGGTTCCTCAAGATAGATTGATGTCCTTAGTACATAACATAATCGAAGACGGAGATAGGGAATCCTTGATTCGTCAGTATCTTCATTCAGGTGTTATCATTAACGGTCAACGTCATAAAACGCTAGTTGGCACACCACAGGGAGGAAATGTATCTCCTCTCTTATCCAATATCATGCTTAATGAATTGGACAAGGAATTAGAAAAGAGGGGACTTCGATTTGTGCGCTACGCAGATGATTGTGTGATGACGGTCGGAAGCGAGGCAGCCGCTAAGCGTGTGATGTATTTAGTCAGTCGTTTTATTGAGAAACGGCTAGGTTTGAAAGTATAGTAAAATGAAATAAGAATAGGACAAACCGATCAGGACAGTCAAATCGATTTCTAACAATGTTTTAGAAGTAGAGGTGTACTATTCTAGTTTCAATCTACTATAATTTGAAGGGGAATGCCGTGATTGGCTAAGATTTGTTCAAGGACATGATAGTAAGCATTCAAGTTCTCTTTTTTATCAAAATAAGCCCCTAGGATATTGCCAAGCATCATCAATGGCTAAGTGTAAGTTAGAGGTTTCTGCTCCAAACCAGGCATGAGGGCTAGCCTCCATTTAGATGAGTTCTCCAGCAAATTTCTTTCTGGGTCTACTAGGATGTAGCTTTTTAGTGTCTTCCAGGAAATCTTTAGCGGACGGTAAGATTGGATTGTCTAGGGGATGATTGCGGCTCAGTTTAGCTTGTTTTCTTAGTCTCTTCTTTGTCTTTCTGTGAGACTTGGGAGAGAGGATGTTTTCCTTATAGAGTATTTTTCTAACAGTTGTATCAGAGAGCTGAATTCCCTCTTCTTCAGCTAGTAATTCACAGAAATGAAGGACATTTGGTTTATATGTTTCATAGGAGAGGTATTTCTTTAGGACACGTTCTTTGATTTCATCAGGGATTGCATGTTTTGGTTTTCGATTTCTGTTTCCGTGTCTGAAGGCTTCTTTTCCTTTCTGTTGATAGGCTAGTAGCAGACGATTGATTTGTCTTTCAGAAAGATTCAGTTCGACACAGGCTCGATTCTTTGTTTTCTTTCCTTGGTCTATAGCTTTTATCACAAGATATTTTTTCGTTTCATTCATATTCAGTTGGATCCTTTTCATACGACTATTTTATCAAATGGGACATTTTCACGTTCGATTTACTAAAGACATTCTCACATTCGAATTACATTCCATCCCTGAAAGCGTAAAACAAACTAGTCAGGGTGGCTAGTTTGTGGTATAATGAAAGAGACTCAAAAAGAAACAGGAGAAATATGATGGATTTACTTTTAGCAATTGTATTGATTGTGCTAGCTTTTCTAGGAGGAGCTCTGGGAGGAATGTACTTGGTTCGTAAGCAAATTGAAAAGGAATTTGCTGACAACCCACGTTTGAATGCTGAAGCAGTTCGTACTCTTTTGAGTGCAAATGGTCAAAAACCAACAAGCGAGGCTAAGGTACAACAAGTTTACCACCAAATCATCCGCCAACAAAAGGCAGCCCTTGCTAACAATAAAAAGAAAAAATAAATAAGGAAAAGTCTGGGATGAAAGTTCCAGACTTCTCACTATGTTGGCTATGGTTTAGGGGTGAGACTTTTTCCTTGCATTCTATTGATATTTGATTATGATTAAGAGAGATAGTTGTTGATTAGGCTATCATTATTCAGTTCATAAGGAACGGTAATCATAATGAACTATCAATCAGAAAAAAGACTAGAAAGAAGACTGTATGGATAATCGCCCAATTGGTTTTTGGATTCGGGTGTCGGGGGCTTGACCGTTGTGCGCGAGCTCATGCGCCAGCTTCCCCATGAAGAAATCGTCTATATTGGAGATTCGGCACGGGCTCCCTATGGTCCCCGTCCTGCTGAGCAAATTCGGGAATATACTTGGCAGTTGGTCAACTTTCTTTTGACCAAGGATGTCAAAATGATTGTCATTGCTTGTAATACTGCGACTGCGGTCGTCTGGGAAGAAATCAAGGCTCAACTAGATATTCCTGTCCTAGGTGTTATTTTGCCAGGAGCTTCGGCAGCTATCAAGTCCAGTCAAGGTGGGAAAATAGGTGTGATTGGAACGCCCATGACGGTACAATCAGATATCTATCGTCAGAAAATTCATGATCTGGCTCCAGACTTACAGGTGGAGAGTTTGGCCTGTCCCAAGTTTGCCCCCTTGGTCGAGTCTGGCGCCCTGTCAACCAGTGTTACCAAGAAAGTGGTCTATGAAACCCTGCGTCCCTTGGTTGGAAAGGTGGATAGCCTGATTTTGGGTTGTACCCATTATCCATTGCTCAGACCTATTATTCAAAATGTCATGGGACCAAAGGTTCAGCTCATCGATAGTGGAGCAGAGTGCGTACGGGACATCTCAGTCTTACTTAATTATTTTGAAATCAATCGTGGTCGCGATGCTGGACCACTTAATCACCGTTTTTACACAACAGCCAGCAGCCAAAGTTTTGCACAAATTGGTGAAGAATGGCTGGAAAAAGAGATTCATGTGGAGCATGTAGAATTATGACAAATAAAATTTATGAATATAAGGATGAACAGGACTGGTATGTCGGGTCCTATGGTATTTTTGGTGGCGTCCGGACGTTGACGGATGATGACTTGGATTTTCCTCTATTGGAGTTTGCCCAAAGATTTCGAGATGAGGATCGAGGTTTTCCTGTTTCTGTTACTGTTTTACGCTATGGTTCTCTCTACCGTTTATTGTCTTTTGTGGTAGATATCCTCAACCAAGAAATGGGACGAAATGTAGAAGTCATTCAACGTCAGGGGGGGGTTCTCTTAGTTGAAAATGGGCAACTCCTGCATGTAGAATTGCCTAAAGAAGGTGTTGATGTAGAAGCATTCTTTGAGACAAACAAGGTCAGAGAAACCTTATTGATTGCGACTCGTAACGAAGGCAAGACCAAAGAGTTCCGAGCTATCTTTGATAAGTTAGGCTACGATGTGGAAAATCTTAATGACTATCCTGACCTGCCTGAAGTAGCTGAAACAGGCATGACCTTCGAAGAAAATGCCCGTCTCAAGGCAGAAACCATTTCTCAATTAACGGGCAAGATGGTTTTGGCAGATGATTCTGGTCTCAAAGTCGATGTCCTTGGTGGCTTACCAGGCGTCTGGTCAGCTCGTTTCGCAGGTGTGGGAGCAACTGACCGTGAAAATAATGCCAAACTCTTGCACGAATTGGCCATGGTCTTTGAACTCAAGGACCGCTCGGCTCAGTTCCACACAACCCTAGTCGTAGCCAGCCCAAATAAGGAAAGTTTAGTTGTTGAAGCAGACTGGTCAGGTTATATTAACTTTGAACCTAAGGGTGAAAATGGCTTTGGCTATGATCCCCTCTTCCTTGTAGGAGAAACAGGTGAGTCATCAGCTGAATTAACCCTGGAAGAAAAAAATAGTCAATCTCACCGTGCCTTAGCCGTTAAGAAACTTTTGGAGGTATTTCCATCATGGCAAAGCAAACCATCATTGTAATGAGCGATTCCCATGGCGATAGCTTGATTGTGGAAGAAGTCCGTGATCGCTATGTGGGCAAAGTCGATGCCGTTTTTCATAACGGCGATTCTGAACTACGTCCGGATTCTCCACTTTGGGAGGGCATCCGCGTTGTTAAAGGGAACATGGACTTCTACGCCGGCTACCCAGAACGTCTGGTGACTGAGCTTGGTTCGACCAAGATTATCCAAACTCATGGTCACTTGTTTGACATCAATTTCAACTTTCAAAAGTTGGACTACTGGGCTCAGGAGGAAGAGGCCGCTATCTGCCTCTATGGTCACTTGCATGTGCCAAGTGCTTGGTTGGAAGGCAAGATCCTCTTTCTAAATCCAGGTTCTATCAGTCAACCACGAGGTACCATCAGAGAATGTCTCTATGCTCGTGTGGAGATTGATGATAGTTACTTCAAAGTGGACTTTTTGACACGAGATCACGAGGTGTATCCAGGTTTGTCCAAGGAGTTTAGCCGATGATTGCCAAGGAGTTTGAGACTTTCTTGTTGGGGCAGGAGGAAACTTTTTTGACCCCTGCTAAAAATCTAGCTGTGTTGATTGATACCCACAATGCGGATCATGCGACCCTCTTGCTCAGTCAGATGACCTATACCCGTGTTCCTGTTGTGACAGATGAAAAACAGTTTGTTGGGACGATTGGACTCAGAGATATTATGGCTTATCAGATGGAGCATGACTTGAGCCAAGAAATCATGGCGGATACGGATATCGTTCATATGACAAAAACGGACGTAGCGGTTGTTTCGCCTGATTTCACCATTACGGAGGTCTTGCACAAGCTAGTAGATGAGTCCTTCTTACCGGTTGTGGATGCAGAGGGTATTTTCCAAGGGATTATTACGCGCAAGTCCATCCTCAAGGCCGTTAATGCCCTCTTGCATGACTTTAGTAAGGAATATGAGATTCGATGCCAATGAGAGACAGGATTTCAGCCTTTTTAGAGGAAAAGCAGGGCTTGTCTGTCAATTCCAAGCAGTCCTATAAGTATGATTTGGAGCAATTTTTAGACATGGTAGGTGAGCGGATTTCTGAGACCAGTCTCAAGATTTACCAAGCCCAGCTAGCCAATCTAAAAATCAGCGCCCAGAAGCGAAAGATTTCGGCCTGTAACCAATTTCTATACTTTCTCTATCAAAAAGGAGAGGTGGACAGCTTTTACCGCTTGGAATTAGCCAAACAAGCTGAAAAGAAGACGGAAAAGCCAGAGATTCTATACCTAGACTCTTTTTGGCAGGAAAGCGACCATCCAGAGGGACGCTTGCTAGCGCTCTTAATCCTAGAAATGGGGCTCTTGCCCAGTGAGATTTTAGCCATCAAGGTTGCGGACATCAATCTGGATTTTCAGGTGTTGCGAATCAGCAAGGCTTCCCAACAGAGGATTGTCAGCATTCCCACGACCTTGCTTTCGGAGTTGGAACCCTTGATGGGCCAGATATATCTCTTTGAAAGGGGAGGGAAAGCCTATTCTCGTCAGTGGGCCTTTCGTCAGTTAGAAGCTTTTGTCAAGGAGAAAGGTTTCTCAACCTTATCAGCTCAAGTCTTACGTGAACAGTTTATTCTAAGACAAATAGAAAACAAGGTCGATTTGTACGAAATTGCAAAAAAAATAGGATTAAAAACAGTCCTGACCTTAGAAAAGTATAGATAATGGATATTAAATTAAAGGATTTTGAAGGGCCCCTGGACTTGCTCTTGCACCTGGTTTCTAAGTATCAGATGGATATCTACGATGTGCCCATTACGGAAGTCATTGAACAGTATCTAGCCTATGTCTCAACTCTGCAGGCCATGCGTCTGGAAGTGACGGGCGAGTACATGGTCATGGCCAGTCAGCTCATGTTGATTAAGAGCCGCAAGCTCTTGCCAAAGGTAGCGGAAGTGACAGATTTGGAAGATGACCTAGAGCAGGATCTTCTCTCTCAAATCGAAGAATACCGCAAGTTCAAGCTTTTGGGGGAGCACTTGGAAGCCAAGCACCAAGAACGGGCCCAGCACTATTCCAAAGCGCCGACAGAGTTGATTTACGAAGATGCGGAGCTTGTGCATGACAAGACGACCATTGACCTCTTTTTGGCTTTTTCAAATATCCTAGCCAAGAAAAAAGAGGAGTTTGCACAGAATCACACGACTATCTTGCGGGATGAGTATAAGATTGAGGACATGATGGTTATCGTGAAAGAGTCCTTGACTGGACGAGATCAATTGCGCTTGCAGGATTTGTTTAAGGAAGCCCAGAATATCCAAGAGGTCATCACCCTCTTTTTGGCAACCCTAGAGTTAATCAAAACCCAGGAGCTGATTCTCATGCAAGAGGAGAGTTTCGGAGATATCTATCTCATGGAAAAGAAGGAAGAAAGTCAAGTGGCCCAAAGCTAGACTTGATAGAGAGGAAAGATGAGTACTTTAGCAAAAATAGAAGCGCTCTTGTTTGTAGCGGGTGAAGATGGGATTAGAGTCCGCCAGTTAGCTGAACTCCTCTCTCTGCCACCGACAGGCATCCAACAGAGTTTAGAAAAATTAGCCCAGAAGTATGAAAAGGACCCAGATTACAGTTTGGCTCTGATTGAGACAGGGGGCGCTTATAGATTGGTGACCAAGCCTCAATTTGCAGCGGTTTTGAAAGAATACTCAAAGGCACCTATCAACCAGAGTTTATCTCGGGCGGCCCTTGAGACCTTGTCCATCGTTGCCTACAAACAACCCATCACACGGATAGAAATTGATGCCATCCGTGGGGTCAACTCGAGTGGGGCCTTGGCAAAGTTGCAGGCCTTTGACTTGATACGAGAAGACGGGAAAAAAGAAGTGTTGGGGCGCCCCAACCTCTATGTGACTACGGATTATTTCCTAGATTACATGGGGATAAACCATTTAGAAGAATTACCAGTGATTGATGAGCTTGAGATTCAAGCCCAAGAAAGCCAATTATTTGGTGAAAGGATAGAAGAAGATGAGAATCAATAAGTATATTGCCCATGCAGGTGTGGCCAGTAGGAGAAAAGCAGAAGAGCTGATCAAGCAAGGTTTGGTGACGGTTAACGGCCAAGTGGTGCGTGAACTAGCAACCACTATCAAGTCAGGCGACAAGGTCGAAGTTGAAGGTCAACCTATCTACAACGAAGAAAAGGTCTATTATCTGCTTAACAAACCACGCGGTGTCATTTCCAGTGTAACAGATGACAAGGGTCGCAAGACGGTTGTCGACCTCTTGCCCAATGTCAAAGAGCGCATTTACCCTGTGGGTCGTTTGGACTGGGATACATCAGGAGTCTTGATTTTGACCAATGATGGGGATTTTACAGACGAGATGATTCACCCTCGTAATGAGATTGACAAGGTTTATGTCGCGCGTGTTAAAGGTGTGGCCAATAAGGACAATCTCCGCCCCTTGACCCGTGGACTTGAGATTGATGGTAAGAAAACCAAGCCAGCTGTCTATGAGATTCTCAAAGTGGACCCAGTTAAAAACCGCTCTGTGGTGCAGTTGACCATCCATGAAGGGCGTAACCACCAGGTTAAAAAGATGTTTGAAGCTGTCGGTCTCCAAGTGGACAAGTTGTCACGGACCCGTTTTGGACATCTAGACTTGACAGGACTCCGTCCAGGAGAATCCCGTCGTCTTAATAAAAAAGAAATCAGCCAACTACACACCATGGCTGTAACCAAGAAATAATGAAACGAATTTTAATAGCGCCTGTGCGCTTTTACCAACGGTTTATCTCACCAGCCTTTCCACCTTCTTGTCGCTTTGAGCCGACTTGTTCCAACTACATGATTCAGGCTATTGAAAAACATGGCTTCAAGGGTGTTTTGATGGGCTTGGCTCGGATTTTACGTTGCCATCCCTGGTCGAAAACAGGTAAGGACTCCGTCCCAGACCACTTTTCCCTCAAACGGAATCAAGAAGAAAAATAAGAGGCTGGGCAAACAGATTTCAAAATGATAAAAACGCATCCTATCAGGTTTTCATGAACTACTTGATAGGATGTGTTTTATCATGTCAAAATTTTACTTAAATTGAGTTTAAATCAGCTTATTTCAAGGCTTTTTGTGTGTCTTCAATCATGAGTTTTGTTGATTCAAGACCGCCTCCACTTAGATACCAGAGGTCTGGTGTTAGTTGGATAATCTTACCATTTTTAGCGGCAGGTGTTTCAGCGATAAGGGCATTTTCTAGGACACCGTCGTTGCTAGAGTTATCCCCACCGATGGCAAGGGTACGGTTGATGACAAAGAGAATGTCAGGGTTGATTTCTTTGACACTTTCAAAGCTGACTTCTTGTCCGTGGCGAGAATCTTCAAATTGAGTATCAGTTGGCTTGAATTTCAAGGTTTGATACAAGAAAGAAAAACGAGATTGAGCACCAAAGGCTGCCATTTTTCCTTCATTAAGGAGGATGGCAAGGGCTTTTTTGTCAGAGCTTTCATTTTTAGTAGCGACTTCTTGAATGCTCTTGTCTAGCTTGACTAATTCTTCCTTGGATTTCTGTGCACCAGTTTCGCCGAAGGCGCTTGCTAAGGATTCGATATTAACCTTGGTAGAAGTCCAGTAGTCGTCCTTGCTTGCTTGGAAGAGAACTGTTGGGGCGATTTCTTTGAATTTGTCTACGAATTTTTGTGTACGTAGGGAAGCAATAATCAAATCAGGCTCAAGGGCGGCGATAGCTTCTAAATCAGGTTCTCTCATAGAACCAACATTTTTAACTTTTCCAGCTAGGTCTTTGAGATAGGTTGGTACTGTTTTTGTAGGCATTCCAACGATATTTTTTTCAAATCCTAGAGCACGAATAGTATCCGCAGCGCCGAGGTCAAAGGTCACAATCTTTTCAGGAACTTTGGAAAGTTTGACTTCGTCTAGTGAACTTTTAATGGTTATCTCTGTTGGAGCAGAGTTGCTTGTTTCCGACTGACTAGTGCTTGAGTTTGTATTTGTACTGCATGCACCAAGTAGAAGCAAGAAGCTGGCCGCTAGGGCAGTGAGATAAAGTTTAAGGGATGTTTTCATAATTTCTCCTTTTTAAAATGTGATAACGATTTAGGGAGTCTCTAGGTTTTATTGACTAAGAGACTGAAAGTTCTCTAACTTGAGCTTCTATGTTACTAGCTATAGATACAAATCTTTTTGCCATTGATATCAGCTAGCGTGATAGGAATCTCATATAGTTGACTGAGCAGGTCAGCCTGCATGATTTGATCGGTTCTTCCCTTGCTAAAGACTTGACCGTCCTTGAAGGCGACAATTTCATCCGCATACTGGCTGGCCATGTTGATATCGTGGAGAACGATGATAATGGTCTTTCCGAGTTCCTCCACCAGTCGCTTGAGAATCTGCATCATGTTGACGCTTTGCTTGATATCGAGATTGTTGAGTGGTTCGTCCAGCAAGATAAAGTTTGTATCCTGGGCCAGTACCATAGCGATAAAGACCCGCTGGAGCTGGCCTCCAGACAGGCTATCTATGTAGCGGTCTTTTAAGTTGGTCAGTTCCAGATAGTCCAGAGTTTCTCGGATTTTTCCCCAATCTTCTGGTCTCAGTCGACCTCGGCTGTAGGGAAAACGTCCAAAACTGACCAGTTCTTCAACAGTCAATTTGGCTTGGTAATTGATTTTCTGCTTTAGGATGGTGAGTTCTTGAGCCAGTTCTTGCGAATTCCAGCTCTCGATTTCACGGCCTTTGATACTGAGAATTCCCTGATCTTTCTTGGTCAGTCTGCTCATGATGGAGAGGAGAGTCGATTTTCCAGCACCGTTTGGACCAATGAAGGCTGTCAGTTTCTGAGGACTGACTTCAAGGGAAATACCTTGCAGAATATCCTGTTTTTGAATGGATTTGTCAATGTTTTCCAGTTTCACCGACGAGCCCTCCTGTAAAGTAAGATAAAGAATAAAAAGCCACCCACACTCTCGATGATCATACTGATGCGAATTTCCAGAGCAAATACTCGTTCAATTAGGGCTTGTCCCAAAGTCAAACTGATAAATCCGATCAGAATGGCCACGATAAAGAGTAACTTGTGCCGATAGTCATTGACAATTAGGTAGGTGAGGTTGGCTAGCATAAAACCGAAGAAGGCCATGGGCCCTACCAAGGCAGTGGCCGTTGAGGTCAAAAGTACGATGCCCCAGAGGAGCTCTTTCTGTTCTTTTTCAACATCGAGTCCCAATACCTGAGCTGTTTCTCTTTGCAGGTGCAAGACATCCAGAATGACTGCTTTTTGAAAGAAAAAGATTGTCAAAGCAAGGATAATCAGAGAACCAATGGCTAGGATGGAAGTGTTGAGATGTTGAAAGGAGGCAAAGAGACTATTCTGCAGTTTATCGTATTCGTTTGGATCCATCAGGACCTGAAGGAAGGTACTGATATTTCGAAAGAGACTTCCGAGGGCTAGACAGATCAACAGAATGAAGACAAGGTCTTGCTTCATCAGTGTCTTCAAGTAGCCTTGCAAGGCGAGAAAGAAGAGGGATTGAAGTAGAAGTAAGACTAGGAATTCTAAAATGGGAGACTTCCCGAGTTGAAGAAACTTACTTTCAAAAACCAGTAGTAGGGTTTGTAGTAGGACGTAGAAGGATTCGATTCCCAAAATACTTGGCGTCAGGAAACGATTTTCCGTCAGGGTTTGAAAACTAATGGTCGAAATCCCAGTCGCGATAGCTACCAAGAGATAAACGACAATTTTTTGGGAACGTAGCTTCCAGGCAAAGGCAGACAGGTGGGTGATGGGCCAAAAATAGAGGAGACAAGCTCCAATGGCCAGAATAATGAGAAGGCAGAAGAGTTTGGTATGTTTGCTTTTAAACTGCATCTTTTCGTCCCCCTCTCCAGAGAAGTAGGATAAAGACGAGGCTACCAATGATTCCTAGTAGAAGACTGACAGACAGCTCATAGGGCCGAATCAGAACTCGGGATAGGATGTCGCAGGCCAGAACTAGATTGGCACCGACTAGTGCGACGATGAGTTTGGTCTGGCTTAGATTATCTCCATAGCGCTTGCGAACAAGATTGGGAACGATGACCCCGAGAAATGGCAAGCCACCCACGGTAATCATGGTGACACTAGTCGTTAGTGCCACCAGAAAGAGGGCCAGTTTTTCAAGTAGGGAGTAGGAAATCCCCAAACTCTCGCTGGTTTCTTTCCCTAGATTCATGATAGTGAAGGTTTGGGATAATTTCCAAACGGCTATCAGGATGATGAGGCCTAAGAAGAGCCACTCATACTGATGAGTCTGAATCATGGAGAAGGATCCTTGGGTCCAAGCACTCATACTCTGAACCAGATTGAAACGATAGGCGATAACTTCTGTGACTGAGTCGATAATCCCACTATAGATGATTCCAATCAGAGGCAACATCCACCTTTCCTTTACAGTAAAAATGGTCATAAAGGCTAGGAAGAAGAGGGTAAATATGATGGATGAAACAAAAGCGAAGAGCATCTTTTGGGTTAGACTCGCAGACGGAAAGATAAAGAGGCTCAATACCATTCCCAGTTTGGCGGCTTCAGTGGTTCCAACTGTACTCGGAGCAGCAAACTGATTTTGAGTGATGGTCTGCATGAGAAGGCCTGCCATACTCATACTAGAGGCCGCAAGGAGAATACTGATGGTTCTTGGAAGACGGGACTCCTGAAATAGTAGCCAGGTCTGCTGGTCGAAAGCAAAGAGTTTTCCCCATGAAAAATCACTGGTTCCAATGCTAATAGAGAGAAAGACTAGGAGCAGAAGTAAGCCAATTAAATAATGAGAAAGTTTCATACCCCGTCCTTTCATGTAGATTTGGTATCGAAAGATACCTGCGGATATTACTGTAACATGTTTTTTCTAATCTGTCAATAAAATTTCTGACAATTTAATGTAAAAAAGAAAGAAAAATTCCTGAAAGAATATCTGTCTCTCTTTTTTATAGGAAAACTGAGTAAGAAACTATCCACCTTCCCACTATCCTTCTCCTCTAAAAAGTGGTAAAATGGATGAAAGAAAGAAGGAACTGAAATGACAACATTATTTTCAAAAATTAAAGAAGTAACAGAACTTGCTGCTATCTCAGGTCATGAGGCGCCTGTCCGTGCTTATCTTCGTGAAAAATTGACACCGCATGTGGATGAAGTGGTGACAGATGGCTTGGGTGGTATTTTTGGTATTAAACATTCAGAAGCAGCGGATGCGCCGCGCGTCTTGGTCGCTTCTCACATGGATGAAGTTGGTTTTATGGTCAGCGAAATCAAGCCAGATGGTACCTTCCGTGTCGTAGAAATCGGTGGCTGGAACCCCATGGTAGTCAGCAGCCAACGTTTCAAACTTCTGACTCGTGACGGTCGTGAAATTCCTGTGATTTCAGGTTCTGTTCCGCCGCATTTGACTCGTGGAAAGGGGGACCAACCATGCCAGCCATTGCCGATATCGTCTTTGATGGCGGTTTTGCGGATAAGGCTGAGGCAGAAAGTTTTGGAATCCGTCCTGGTGATACCATCGTACCAGATAGCTCTGCAATCTTGACAGCCAATGAAAAAAATATCATCTCAAAAGCTTGGGACAACCGCTACGGTGTTCTTATGGTTAGCGAGTTGGCGGAAGCTCTGTCAGGTCAGAAACTTGGCAATGAACTCTATCTGGGTTCTAACGTCCAAGAAGAGGTTGGTCTCCGTGGTGCGCATACTTCCACAACCAAGTTTGACCCAGAAGTTTTCCTAGCAGTTGACTGCTCACCTGCTGGTGATGTTTATGGCGGTCAAGGCAGGATTGGAGATGGAACCTTGATTCGTTTCTACGATCCAGGTCACTTGCTTCTCCCAGGAATGAAGGATTTCCTTTTGACAACAGCTGAAGAAGCTGGTATCAAGTACCAATACTACTGTGGTAAAGGCGGAACAGACGCTGGCGCAGCACATCTGAAAAATGGTGGTGTCCCATCAACAACAATCGGAGTCTGTGCTCGTTATATCCATTCTCACCAAACACTTTATGCAATGGATGACTTCCTAGAAGCGCAAGCCTTCTTACAAGCCTTGGTGAAGAAATTGGATCGTTCAACGGTTGATTTGATTAAACATTATTAAACATAAGGAGGTGGTAGGGATGGTAGAACCAAACCTAGAAAGCCTTATAAAAGATCTTTACAATCATGCTCGACATGATTTGAGTGAGGATTTAGTTGCTGCTCTCCTAGATACTGCTAAAAAACTGCCTACTACAAATGAGCAATTGCTGGCAGTTCGTCTCTCAGGTTTGGTCAATCATGAATTGCTCCTAAATCCCAAACATCCTAAGCACCTGAGTTGCTCAATTTGGCTCGTTTTATCAAGAGAGAAGAAACCAAGTACAGAGGAACCGCAGTTTCTGCGCTTATGTATGGGGAGATTTTTAAAATGCTTTGATTCCATTGTGGATCAAAGTATTTTTTGGTACGACGGGCATGTCGTGCATCTGAGGTGTAAGTCCTCGGTGGGCACCTGCTACTTGAACCCAATAGCGATTCCCAAGCCTGACTATCGTGAGGTAGCGGATTAAAACGGTCTGGAGATAGACCGTTTTAAGTCTGACACTGGAAATAAGAATCGTTAGAGGAAGGGATAGCGAAATCGTGGCTCTACGAACAGGAAGGTGATAGTAAGGCGTATATAGCGGATAAGGGGGCCTCAAACTCTAAAGTCCAAAAAGGTGGTCGTAACCCATATGCGTAAATCACGAGAGTAATTGAATTCGGACTAAGGTTTGTGTGAAAAAGATAAATCTTTCTAGAGTCTAAAGACTCTGCGTCAGATTTCCTATTTTCACTCTAACCTTTTAACGTCCTCATATCTTGTATAAACGAGGAAAGATGTAGGACTTATCCCGTGAGATCTCATGAGCGCTGAAAGCGTAGTAACAAGGAATCATGAGAAGTCAGCCGAGCCTATAGTAGTGAAGAAACTTCTGTAATGGAAGTGGAGCGAAGTGAGGAATCGTCAAACGGTAGGGGATAGGCTGTTTGAAGGGTGCTACGAAAAAGATAGGGTAAGGTGAAATTATAGCGGGATGAAATAAGATATGAACAAATTGATTGGGGGGATTAAATGAATTTATAGAAATCTTTTAGCAGTCATGGTGTCCTATTCCAATTTCAAAATGCTATAAATACGAACAAATTGATTGGGAAATTCAAATCGCTTTTTATCAATGTTTTAGAAGATACAGTGCCCTAGTTCAACTTCAATATACTATAAAAGAACAGATGGAAGCAATTATGATTGACTTCTATCTTTAAAATAAATGGTCTGATAGGAAAAACGTGACTCCTCATAAAATATAGTATAGTACAGATGGAAGGCTTTTGTAGACTGGAGGACGAAGGAGTTTAGAAACTCTCGTTAAAAGTTAGTTGAACCGGAGTATGGTGATGTAAATCATTATCAAAAATTATTTCTAAATCGAAATAGTTGACAGTTGAAAGGACAAGTGTTACAATTATTCTATTCATTTCGATATCGAAATAATTGGAGGTGTTATGAAAGATAGTCATTTGCTAGCCCATCATATTCGTTTGTTGAATGGGCGGATTTTTCAAAAGTTACTGAGTCAAGACCCTGAAGCTCTTTATAGGGGTGAACAGGGGAAGATTTTAGCGGTTTTATGGAATAGTAAAACTGGCTGCGCAACTGCGACAGATATTGCTCTGGCAACTGGGCTTGCGAATAATACGCTGACGACTATGATAAAAAAGCTAGAGGAACAAAAGCTTGTAATTGTTAGTCCGTGTGGGGAAGACAAGCGTAAGAAGTATTTAGTTTTAACGGAGTTAGGCAAGTCCCAGAAAGAAGTGGGGCATCGTGTTAGTCAGAAATTGGATACGATCTTTTACAAAGGATTTTCAGAGGAAGAAATTCGGCAATTTGAAGCCTTTCAAGAAAGAATTTTGGCGAATCTGAAAGAGAAGGCAAAATGAGGATTAAAATAGATCAAATTAGCTGTTTATAAGTAAAGGCCGCTTTCGACTTTGTTTTCCAACTCTTAGGACAAGGAAACTATGTGGTTAGTTATGGTCAGACTCAGATTGATGGCCTTGCTTATGCCCAGTACAATATCTTCCGTTTAGAAAATGGAAAAATTGTAGAGCATTGGGACAATAAGGAAGTCATGCCTAAGGTAGAAGACATGACCAATCGAGGAAAGTTTTAAAATGAGGACAAAGAATGATTGAATACAAAAATGTAGCCTTGCGCTACACAGAAAAAGATGTCTTGAGAGATGTCAATTTACGGATTGATAATGGGGAATTTATGGTTTTAGTTGGGCCTTCTGGATCCGGTAAGACGACCATGATTAAGATGATTAACCGTCTCTTGGAACCGACTGATGGAAATATTTATATGGATGGCAAGCGCATCAAAGACTATGACGAGCGGGAGCTTCGTCTGTCTACTGGTTATGTTTTACAGGCCATTGCTCTCTTTCCCAATCTAACGGTTGAGGAAAATATTGCCCTGATTCCTGAGATGAAGGGCTGGACTAAGGAAGAAATTGCTCAGAAAACAGAAGAGCTCTTGGCTAAGGTTGGTTTACCAGTAGCCGAGTATGGGCATCGACTTCCGAGTGAATTATCTGGTGGAGAACAGCAACGGGTCGGTATTGTCCGTGCCATGATTGGTCAGCCTAAGATTCTCCTCATGGATGAGCCGTTTTCAGCCTTGGATGCTATTTCGAGAAAACAGTTGCAGGTTCTGACGAAAGAATTGCATAAAGAATTTGGGATGACAACTATTTTTGTAACCCATGATACGGATGAAGCTCTGAAATTGGCGGACCGTATTGCTGTCTTGCAGGATGGAGAGATTCGTCAGGTGGCGAATCCCGAGACCATTTTAAAAGCTCCTGCAACAGACTTTGTAGCAGACTTGTTTGGAGGTAGTGTTCATGACTAATTTAATTGCAACTTTTCAGGATCGTTTTAGTGATTGGTTGACAGCTCTATCTCAACATTTGCAGTTGTCACTTTTGACCTTGTTACTAGCTATTTTGCTTGCGATTCCCTTGGCTGTTTATCTTCGCTATCATGAGAAGTTGGCGGATTGGGTCTTACAGATTGCAGGGATTTTCCAGACCATCCCGTCTCTGGCTTGTTGGGGCTCTTTATTCCCTTGATGGGAATTGGAACCTTGCCGGCTTTGACAGCACTAGTAATTTATGCGATCTTTCCGATTTTACAAAATACCATCACTGGACTCAAGGGAATTGATCCGAGTCTGCAAGAGGCTGGGATTGCCTTTGGGATGACTAGATGGGAGCGACTCAAGAAGTTTGAAATTCCACTGGCTATGCCTGTTATCATGTCTGGGATTCGGACGGCAGCAGTGTTGATTATCGGTACGGCAACCTTGGCTGCCTTGATTGGTGCTGGGGGACTAGGTTCCTTTATCCTTTTGGGAATTGACCGTAATAATGCCAGTCTGATTTTGATTGGGGCCCTTTCTTCAGCAGTGCTTGCCATTGCCTTTAACTTCCTACTAAAAGTGATGGAAAAAGCAAAATTGCGGACGATTTTTTCTGGTTTTGCCTTGGTGACCATATTGCTTGGTTTGTCTTATAGCCCAGCCCTCTTAGCTCAAAAAGAGAAAGAGAACTTGGTCATTGCTGGGAAATTGGGTCCAGAACCAGAAATTTTGGCCAATATGTATAAGCTCCTCATTGAAGAAAATACCAGTATGACTGCGACTGTTAAACCAAATTTTGGGAAAACAAGCTTTCTCTATGAAGCTCTGAAAAAAGGCGATATTGACATCTATCCTGAATTTACAGGAACGGTGACTGAAAGTTTACTTCAGCCATCACCGAAAGTGAGTCATGAGCCAGAGCAGGTTTATGATGTAGCGCGTGATGGTATTGCCAAACAGGATCATCTAGCCTATCTCAAACCCATGTCTTATCAAAATACCTATGCTGTAGCTGTTCCGAAAAAGATTGCTCAAGAATATGGCTTGAAGACCATTTCGGACTTGAAAAAAGTGGAAGGGCAGCTGAAGGCAGGTTTTACTCTCGAGTTTAATGACCGTGAAGACGGAAATAAGGGCTTGCAGTCAATGTATGGTCTCAATCTTAATGTGGCGACCATGGAGCCAGCCCTTCGCTATCAGGCAATTCAGTCAGGTGATATTCAAATCACGGATGCCTATTCAACCGATGCAGAGTTGGCACGTTATGATTTACAGGTATTGGACGATGACAAACAACTCTTCCCACCTTATCAAGGGGCTCCACTGATGAAAGAAGCTCTTCTCAAGAAACATCCAGAGTTGGAAACAGTTCTCAATAAATTGGCTGGTAAAATTACTGAAAGCCAGATGAGCCAGCTCAACTATCAAGTCGGTGTTGAAGGCAAGTCAGCAGAACAAGTAGCCAAGGAATTTCTACAAGAACAAGGTTTGTTGAAGAAATGATGGGGTAGAGACTTTAAACATACTGAACTCAACTTCCTTAAACGACTAGATAAAAGAATGCTCAGACAATTTCGTCTGGGCTTTTTTGATGTGAGAATGACTGAATGTCACTTAAAATGGAAAGAAAGAGAAAATTTTCATGATTTTCTAAAATTTTACTGTAAAGACAGTTGACTATTCATAAAATAGGTGTATAATATTTTGTGAACTACTTAACAAATAAGGGGTTTCAGCTCATGTCGACTAAGGTTAGAAATCTTGTGTATAGGCAGTTCATTATCTAATAGAGCGTTGCGTCCGAAAGTCTATCCAGACACGGCTCTTTAAAAACAAAAGGAGAAATGATGCATACTTATTTGCAAAAGAAAATTGAAAATATCAAAACAACCCTAGGTGAAATGTCAGGTGGTTACCGTCGTATGGTTGCGGCTATGGCTGATTTAGGATTTTCAGGAACTATGAAGGCTATCTGGGATGACCTCTTTGCCCATCGTAGTTTTGCCCAGTGGATTTATTTGCTGGTTTTAGGAAGTTTTCCTTTCTGGCTGGAGTTGGTTTACGAACATCGTATTGTTGACTGGATTGGGATGATTTGTAGCTTGACAGGGATTATCTGTGTAATCTTTGTATCGGAAGGTCGAGCAAGTAATTATCTTTTTGGCTTGATTAACTCTGTTATTTACCTTATTTTGGCCCTACAGAAAGGCTTTTATGGTGAGGTGCTGACGACACTTTACTTCACAGTCATGCAGCCAATTGGACTTCTAGTTTGGATTTATCAGGCACAGTTTAAGAAGGAAAAGCAGGAGTTTGTCGCGCGTAAACTGGACGGCAAGGGCTGGACAAAGTATCTTTCCATTAGTGTGCTTTGGTGGTTGGCCTTTGGCTTCATTTATCAGTCTATTGGTGCCAATCGTCCCTATCGTGATTCAATCACAGATGCAACCAATGGGGTAGGGCAAATCCTCATGACAGCTGTTTACCGTGAACAGTGGATATTCTGGGCGGCTACCAATGTCTTTTCAATCTATCTCTGGTGGGGAGAAAGCCTGCAAATTCAAGGGAAATATCTAATTTATCTCATTAACAGTCTAGTTGGTTGGTATAAATGGAGCAAGGCAGCTAAGCAGAATACTGATTTACTTAACTAGGAAAAGATGTTTGAAAGTGCTGTTTTGAGATTTCGATTAAAACAGATATAGTTGATAATCAAGGATTTATAGTATGAAAAAGAGGATCGGCGGGTCCTCTTTTGTTGTTGAAAAGATAAAAAACTCAGTAACCTAGAAATAAGACAACTGAGCTTTACTCTATATTCAATTTTTAGGAATGAGAAGGTCTAGATAAAATTGGACAACTTCCTGGTCTGTGAAATCTTGACCTTTTTTGAGCCACCAGGTCAATGTCTCGATAAAGTTGGACACGACCAAGTGTTGGAGGTAAGAAGTAGGTAGACTTGGGTGAGTTTGCTTCAAATCAGCAGCCAGCATGGGATAGACGTGGTGCTCAAGCTCTCTCTGTAGTTGACGGAGGAAATAGTCATTTTTGGAGAATAGTAGACTGGTGATATGGTCTTGGTTTTTCTGAAAATGCAGAAAGAGGTGGGCTAGGTAATCTTCGGTTGAAATGGCTTGCTCTCTTTCAAAAAGATGATGGAAGAGGTAGCGGCAGAGCTGGTCCAGAAGAAGCTCCTTACTCTCATAGTGACAGTAAAAGGTGGATCGTCCCACATCTGCGAGATCAATGATATCCTGAACAGTAGTGACCTCGTAACCCTTAGCATTCAAAAGTTGTATAAAAGCTTGATAGATGGCTTTTTTGGTTTTGCTGATACGGCGGTCAATGTTAGTCATATGGACACTTAAGGCAAATTGTTCAGAACTGAATAAAGCTGACGTTTTGCTTCTATCCTTTCTTTGAGTTTTAGTGGATAATGATAATGAACAAGGTGTTCATAAATCTATTATAACAAAGGAATGAGAAATATGAAGGCAAAATATGCTGTTTGGGTGGCTTTTTTCTTAAATTTGACTTATGCCATTGTTGAGTTTATTGCAGGTGGAGTATTTGGTTCTAGCGCTGTTCTTGCTGACTCTGTGCATGACTTGGGAGATGCGATTGCAATTGGAATATCAGCTTTTCTAGAAACAATCTCCAATCGTGAAGAAGACAATCAGTACACCTTGGGCTATAAGCGGTTTAGCCTGCTAGGAGCCTTGGTAACAGCTGTGATTCTCGTAACGGGCTCTGTTCTAGTCATTTTGGAAAATGTCACGAAGATTTTGCATCCGCAACCAGTCAATGATGAGGGGATTCTCTGGTTAGGAATTATTGCGATTACTATCAATCTGTTAGCGAGTCTGGTGGTTGGTAAGGGAAAGACAAAGAATGAGTCTATTCTGAGTTTGCATTTTCTGGAAGATACGCTAGGGTGGGTAGCTGTTATCCTGATGGCGATTGTTCTTCGATTTACGGACTGGTATATCCTAGATCCTCTTTTGTCCCTTGTCATTTCTTTCTTTATTCTTTCAAAAACCCTTCCACGTTTTTGGTCTACACTCAAGATTTTCTTGGATGCTGTGCCAGAAGGTCTTGATATCAAGCAAGTAAAGAGTGGCCTGGAGCGATTGGACAATGTGGCCAGCCTTAATCAGCTTAATCTCTGGACTATGGATGCTTTGGAAAAAAATGCCATTGTCCATGTTTGTCTAAAAGAAATGGAACATATGGAAACTTGTAAAGAGTCTATTCGAATTTTCCTAAAAGATTGTGGTTTTCAAAATATTACCATTGAAATTGATGCTGACCTAGAAACTCACCAAACCCATAAGCGAAAGGTGTGTGACTTGGAACGGAGTTATGAGCATCAACATTAGAAAAAAGTGAAAAATACTTGGGTACTATCTTATTTGGAATAGAGTAATTTCTTTATTATTTAAATATTTCAAAAATTGGTAAGAGAAGAGCATTGTATAAACTCCAGATATATGATTGTTAATGATAAAAATTTTTCGATTAGGTGCAAAATGCTTGACTTGGAGTCAACTCAAAGTTATATAATAAGATAAGTGAGTTAGAGTAGCTTAAACTCAGTGAATGAAAGGAGAGGAGGTTAGCCTATGAATATTAAATCTGCCAGTGATTTGTTGGGAATTTCAGCGGATACGATTCGGTATTATGAACGGGTTGGTCTTGTGCCACCGATTACTCGTACTGCAACTGGGATTCGTGATTTTCAAGATCAGGATATAGAAGCGCTGGAATTTATTAAGTGTTTTCGTTCGACAGGTGTCTCTGTAGACAGTTTAGTTGACTATATGTCGCTCTACCAAAAGGGGGATGAAACGCGAGAGGAGAGGCTTGGTATTTTAGAAGAGGAAAAGAAAAAATTAGAGGAGCGCTTGTCTCAGTTACAGACGGCTTTAAATCGCTTAAATCTCAAAATTAAACTTTATAAGGAAGGAAAATTTTAAATGAAATCAGCAGTATATACAAAGGCAGGTCAGGTTGGACTTGCTAGCATTGAACGTCCGCAAATAATAGAAGCGGATGATGTGATTATTCGTGTGGTTCGTGCGTGCGTTTGTGGTTCAGATTTATGGAGGTACCGTAATCCAGAAACGAAAGCTGGACACAAAAATAGTGGACACGAAGCGATTGGGATTGTTGAAGAAGCTGGGGAAGCCATTACGACGGTGAAACCAGGTGATTTTGTGATTGTCCCTTTTACACATGGATGTGGTGAGTGTGATGCCTGTCTTGCTGGATTTGACGGTTCTTGCGACAATCATATTGGCAATAATTTGGGGGGTGATTTTCAGGCAGAATATATTCGCTTCCACTATGCAAACTGGGCGCTGGTTAAAATCCCTGGTCAACCTTCTGACTATACAGAAGGGATGCTCAAGTCCCTTTTGACTCTTGCAGATGTCATGCCGACAGGCTATCATGCGGCGCGTGTTGCAAATGTTCAAAAAGGGGACAAGGTTGTTGTTATCGGTGATGGGGCTGTTGGTCAATGTGCTGTCATCGCGGCTAAGATGCGTGGAGCATCACAAATTATCCTTATGAGCCGTCATGAAGACCGTCAAAAGATGGCTATGGAGTCAGGTGCGACAGCTGTTGTTGCAGAACGTGGTCAAGAAGGAATTACCAAGGTGCGTGAAATCCTCGGTGGAGGAGCAGACGCAGCACTTGAATGTGTTGGTACGGAGGCTGCTATAGAACAGGCGCTAGGTGTTCTTCATAATGGAGGGCGTATGGGCTTTGTAGGAGTCCCACACTATAATAATCGTGCTCTTGGTTCGACATTTATGCAAAATATCTCTGTAGCAGGTGGGGCAGCTTCTGCTACAACATACGATAAGCAATTTTTACTAAAAGCCGTCCTTGATGGTGATATCAATCCAGGTCGCGTCTTTACTTCAAGTTATAAACTGGAAGATATCGACCAAGCCTACAAAGATATGGATGAACGTAAGACAATTAAGTCTATGATTGTAATCGAATAAAAAACGAATAGGAGTTTTAGAACTCTATTCGTTTTTTATGTTATCCTATTCTTGATTTAGGGTACTTTCTCTTAATGTCAGTTTGGTTCCCAACATGGTCAGGCTAGGTATTTTCCGACCGTGGAGTACTTCTTTGTTAAGAATATCCATACCTGCTCGCCCCATTTCTTCAGTATAAACTGTGATGCTGGAGAGGGGAGGATAAACCTGCTTGGTCAGGCTGGTGTCGTTAAAGGAAATGAGGCTGACACGGTCTGGCAGGTTGATTCCAGCTTCTTGGAGGGCACGGAGGGCACCGATGGCTAAACTATCGCTGGCTGCGAAAAATGCTGGTGGGAGTTGGTCTCCCAAGCTCTGAATGGCTTCCTTCATCAAGTCATAGCCAGACTGGGCAGTAAAGCTTCCTTGAAAGACCAGTTCATCATGATAGATTCCTTTTGTTTGACTGTAGTTTCTAAAATTTTCCAGCCGCTTGTCCTGAATGATTTCTTCTTGATCAGTTGTTTCCTCAAGCCCTGTTAGAATCCCAATGCGATTCAACCCTTGACTGAGGAAATAATCGACAACCTGTTTCATAGCAGTGTAAAAGTCCGTAATAATGCAGGTATGTCCCATGGAAAGTGTATCACTGTCTAGAAATACAAGAGGCTTTTGGTATTCTTCAAAGGCAGAAATCTGAGCTCGGCTAAATTTTCCGATGCAGAGAATTCCAATCACTTCCTCGCTTAGGGTAAAAGGATGGTCATTAAAATAGCGCAAGATATCGTAGTCCAACTCTTGAGCTCTTTTTTCTATGCCTAGGCGAATCTGGTAGTAGTAGAGGTCGTCCAGCTCCCCTTGTTCGCTGACCCATTGGATAATGGCAATCTTTTGCTTGGGCTTGTGGGACTCGCCTGTCTTGAGGTGCTTGGTGTAGCCCAGCTCTTCAGCAACGGTTAAAATACGGTGCCTGGTTTCTTCTGTAACAGATAGGCTCTGGTCGCGGTTTAGGACACGGGATACGGTCGCGATAGAGACAGAGGCTAGCTGTGCAATGTCTTTTAAGGTAGCCATAAATCCTCCTTCTTTAAGGTTAGTATATCATATTTTTCTGCTTTTACTGATAATTTAGTAAAATTTTAGTAAAAAGGATTGACCTTGGGAAATCCCTTGGATACAATAGAAGAAAACGATTACACGTTAAGACGACTTAACGGACAGTAAAAGGAGAAATCATATGACACAAGATCTTACTACTGAAGCACTTCGCAAAGACTTTCTTGCTGTTTTTGGTCAAGAAGCAGACCAAACATTCTTTTCACCAGGTCGTATCAACTTGATTGGTGAGCACACAGACTATAATGGTGGACATGTATTTCCAGCAGCCATTTCCTTGGGAACTTACGGTGCAGCTCGCAAGCGTGACGACCAAGTTTTACGTTTCTACTCAGCTAACTTTGAGGACAAGGGTATCATAGAAGTGCCTCTTGCTGACCTTAAGTTTGAAAAAGAGCACGGCTGGACTAACTATCCAAAAGGGGTTCTTCATTTCTTGCAAGAAGCTGGGCACGTGATTGACAAAGGTTTTGATTTTTATGTTTATGGGAATATCCCAAATGGTGCTGGCTTGTCTTCATCAGCATCCTTGGAACTCTTGACAGGGGTCGTGGCAGAGCATCTCTTTGATTTAAAACTAGACCGTCTCGATTTGGTTAAAATCGGAAAACAAACAGAAAACAACTTTATCGGAGTCAACTCTGGCGTTATGGACCAATTTGCTATCGGTATGGGGGCTGACCAACGTGCTATTTACCTAGATACTAACACTTTAGAGTATGATTTGGTACCACTTGATTTGAAGGACAATGTCGTTGTTATCATGAACACTAACAAGCGCCGTGAATTGGCGGACTCTAAATACAATGAACGTCGTGCTGAGTGTGAAAAAGCAGTGGAAGAATTGCAAGCAGCCTTAGATATTCAGACCTTGGGTGAATTGGACGAGTGGGCCTTTGACCAATACAGCTATCTGATTAAAGATGAAAATCGTTTGAAACGTGCTCGCCATGCTGTGCTTGAAAACCAACGTACCCTCAAAGCTCAAGCAGCCCTTCAAGCAGGAGATTTGAAAACATTTGGTCGTTTGATGAATGCCTCTCACGTTTCTCTGGAGCATGATTATGAAGTAACTGGCTTGGAATTGGATACTCTTGTTCACACAGCTTGGGCACAAGAAGGCGTTCTCGGTGCTCGCATGACAGGGGCAGGTTTTGGCGGCTGTGCCATTGCCTTGGTGCAAAAAGATGCTGTTGAGGCCTTTAAGGAAGCTGTAGGCAAACACTACGAGGAAGTAGTTGGATACGCTCCAAGCTTCTATATCGCTGAAGTTGCAGGTGGCACTCGCGTCCTTGACTAGTCAAAAGGAGGCTCTATAGTGATCTTAGTAGATAAATTTGTAACACATGTCATTTCTGAAAGTTCATTTGAGGAAATGGATCGAATCTACCTGACCAACCGTGTTTTGGCACGAGTGGGAGAAGGTGTTTTGGAAGTTGAGACCAATCTGGATAAATTGATTGACCTCAAGGACCAGCTAGTTGAGGAAGCCGTTCGATTAGAGATGATTGAGGATAGTCAGACTGCGCGTGAAATCCTTGGTACTGAACTGATGGACTTGGTGACTCCTTATCCGAGTCAGGTCAATCGTGACTTCTGGGAAGCCTATGTCCACTCTCCTGAGCAAGCGATAGAGGATTTTTATCAACTCAGTCAGAAAAATGATTACATCAAACTCAAGGCCATTGCTAAAAATATCGCATCGTGTTCCATCTGATTATGGAGAACTTGAAATTACCATCAATCTCTCTAAGCCTGAAAAGGATCCGAAAGAGATTGCGGTAGCCAAGTTGGTGCAAGCTAGTAATTATCCTCAGTGTCAACTTTGTCTAGAGAATGAAGGTTACCATGGTCGGGTCAACCACCCAGCCCGTAGCAATCACCGAATTATCCGTTTTGAAATGGCTGGTCAGGAGTGGGGCTTCCAGTATTCGCCCTATGCTTATTTTAATGAGCACTGTATCTTTTTAGATGGCCAGCATTGTCCCATGACGATTAGCAGTCAGAGCTTTGAACGTTTGTTGGCTATCGTAGAGCAGTTTCCAGGATATTTTGCGGGCTCTAATGCCGACTTGCCGATTGTGGGAGGTTCTATTCTGACTCATGACCACTATCAGGGAGGCCGTCACGTATTTCCTATGGAATTGGCTCCCTTGCAAAAGACTTTCTCTTTTACTGGTTTTAATCAGGTCAAGGCTGGGATTGTCAAGTGGCCAATGTCAGTGTTGCGTTTGACTTCGGATTCCAAAGAAGATTTGATCAACTTGGCTGATAAGATTTTGCAGGAATGGCGCCAGTATTCAGATCCAAGAGTGCAAGTCTTGGCAGAAAGTAATGGAACACCACACCATACCATTACACCCATTGCCCGCAAACGCGATGGACAGTTTGAGTTGGACTTGGTCTTGCGAGACAATCAGACTTCTGCAGAACATCCAGATGGCATCTATCATCCCCACAAGGATGTCCAACATATCAAGAAGGAAAATATCGGCTTGATTGAGGTCATGGGCTTGGCAATCTTGCCACCACGTCTGAAAGAAGAAGTGGAGCAAGTCGCTAGCTATCTTGTAGGAGAAGCTGATACAGTTGCCGACTATCATCAGGAATGGGCAGACCAACTCAAAGGCCAACATCCAGATCTAACAGATAAAGAAAAAGCCCTTGAAATCGTCAAGGACTCTGTGGGTGCAATTTTTGCGCGTGTACTTGAGGATGCAGGAGTCTATAAGCAGACGGAGCAAGGACAGGCAGCCTTTATGCGCTTTGTAGAGCAGGTCGGAATTTTGCCAGACTAGGAGCTTTCTCCTTGCACAGTCCTATAAAAAGTAGTATCATAGTGTCGTTTGAAATATCAGGAGGAAACGATGAAAGACTTTCATTTTGACGCTATATCTGCCTTTGAAAATTACGAAATTGAACAAATGAGAGATGGTCACGTTGTGGTGACGACCAAAGTAGTGGACTCGTCGCTCAACTACTATGGCAACGCCCATGGTGGTTATCTCTTTACCCTTTGCGACCAGATCAGCGGTTTGGTGCTCATATCTCTGGGGCTTGATGGAGTGACACTCCAATCCTCTATCAACTACCTCAAATCAGGAAAACTTGACGATGTGCTGACTATTATAGTTACTTAGTTTCAAACAAGCATGTTATAATAAAGCTATGGCATATAGTACAGATTTTAAACAGCGAGCATTAGATTACATCAAAGAGGGGCACAGCCATGTCGAGGCAGCCAAGGTTTTTGATGTTGGCGTCAGAACTCTCTTCACGTGGGAAAAGAACTTACGTGAACAAGGACACTTAGAGAGGAAAAAGCGAGTCGTCAAAAACCGAAAGATTCCTTTAGAGGAATTGAAATCCTTTGTAGAGGCTCATCCAGATGCTTTTTTACGGGAAATTGCGGCACATTTTAATTGTGCTGTTCCTTCAGTATGGGCAGCTTTAAAGAAGATGAAGGTCACTTCAAAAAAAGATGACGAGCTTTAAGGAACAAGACCCAGAGAAAGTATCTGAGTTTCTTGATATTTTGGATAACCTAAACGATTTACCAATCGTATATATTGATGAAACAGGAATCGACCGCTATCTCTATCGTCCTTATGCAGGGGCTCCTAGAGGGGAGAAAGTCTATGAAAAGATTAGCGGACGTCGTTTTGAGCGAACTTCAATTGTTGCAGGACAAGTAGACGGAGAGTTTATAGCTCCCATGATTTACAAGAACAGCAGGACAAGCGATTTCTTTGTGGAGTGGTTCAAAACGCAACTCCTGCCTGCTTTGAAGACACCTCATGTTATTGTCATGGACAATGCTAGTTTTCATCCCAAGAACATTTTGGATGAACTCTGCATCCAAGATAAACACTTTTTCTTACCTCTACCGCCATATTCATAGGATTTGAATCCTATTGAGCAAGCTTGGGCTATCTTGAAAAAGAAAGTGACGGATTTATTAAGGGAAGTCCCAACTATTTTTGAATGTTTGGAACACTTTTTTAAAACTAAATGACTATATAAGCAGTAAAATCATTTTATACTCTTCGAAAATCTCTTCAAACCAGGTCAGCGTCCATCTGCAACCTCAAAACAGTATTTTGATCGACTTCGTCAGTTCTATCCACAACCTCAAAACACTGTTTTGAGCAACCTGCGGCTAGCTTCCTAGTTTGCTCTTTGATTTTCATTGAGTATTAGAACATACAAAGGAGGTCGTCATGGACAATATCATCGATGTGTCAATTCCCGTTGCAGAAGTGGTGGACAAGCATCCAGAAGTCTTGGAAATTCTAGTGGAGTTGGGTTTTAAACCCCTGCCAATCCCTTAATGCGCAACACAGTTGGTCGTAAAGTATCGCTCAAACAAGGTTCTAAGCTTGAAGGAACTCCTATGGACAAGATTGTCCGCACGCTGGAAGCAAACGGTTACGAAGTGATTGGGTTAGACTAATGGCAGATGAACGAATTCATGTCCTGCGGGATATTTTGTTAGAATTGCATAATGGCTCCTCTCCTGAGTCGGTTCAGGAGCGCTTTGATGCGACCTTTACAGGTGTTTCAGCCATCGAGATTTCCCTTATGGAGCACGAGCTGATGAACTCAGACTCAGGTGTCACCTTTGAAGATGTCATGGAACTCTGTGATGTTCATGCCAATCTTTTTAAAAATGCTGTTAAGGATGTCGAAGTTGCAGATACCGAGCACCCAGGTCACCCAGTTCGGATTTTCAAAGAAGAAAATCTAGCCCTCCGTGCGGCCTTGATTCGTATTCGGAGATTGTTGGATACCTATGAGTCTATGGAAGATGAAGAAATGCTGGCGGAGATGCGCAAGGGCTTGGTGCGTCAGATGGGTCTTTTGGGGCAATTTGACATCCATTACCAACGTAAGGAAGAGCTCTTCTTCCCCATCATGGAGCGCTATGGACACGATTCACCTCCAAAAGTTATGTGGGGAGTGGATGATCAGATCAGGGAACTCTTTCAAACAGCTTTAGCGACAGCCAAGTCACTACCAGAAGTGTCAATTAGCAGCGTAAAAGAAGCTTTTGAAGCTTTTGCGACAGAGTTTGAAAGTATGATTTTCAAGGAAGAATCTATCCTTCTCATGATTCTCCTTGAGTCCTTTACTCAGGATGACTGGCTTCAGATTGCGGAGGAGAGCGATGCCTATGGCTATGCTATTATCCGTCCGTCTGAGAAATGGGTGCCAGAACGCCAGAGTTTTGTTGAGGAAAAGAGTGAAGAGGAGCCTGTACAGCTAGATACGGCAGAGGGTCAAGTTCAGCAGGTTATTGATACGCCAGAAGGACAGTTTACCATTACCTTTACCCCTAAGGAAAAGGAAGCAGTGCTGGACCGCCATAGTCAGCAGTCTTTTGGTAATGGCTATCTTTCAGTCGAGCAGGCTAATCTCATCCTCAATCACCTCCCCATGGAAATTACCTTTGTCAATAAAGACGATATTTTCCAGTATTACAATGACAATACGCCAGCTGATGAGATGATTTTCAAACGAACACCGTCCCAAGTTGGGCGCAATGTCGAACTCTGTCATCCACCTAAGTACTTGGACAAGGTCAAAACCATCATGAAGGGGCTTCGTGAGGGAACCAAGGACAAGTATGAAATGTGGATTAAGTCTGAGTCGCGAGGTAAGTTTGTCCACATCACCTACGCTGCAGTGCACGATGAAAACGGAGAATTCCAAGGTGTGTTGGAATACGTTCAGGATATCCAGCCCTACCGTGAGATTGACACGGACTATTTCCGTGGATTAGAATAAGGAGGAAAAAATGAGTTACGAACAAGAATTTATGAAGGAATTTGAAGCTTGGGTCAATACCCAAATCATGATCAACGACATGGCGCATAAGGAAAGTCAAAAGGTCTACGAAGAAGACCAAGACGAACGTGCCAAAGATGCCATGATTCGCTACGAAAGTCGTTTGGATGCTTATCAGTTCTTGCTTGGTAAGTTTGAAAATTTCAAAGCAGGAAAGGGATTCCATGATTTGCCAGAAGGCTTGTTTGGTGAGCGAAATTATTAAACGAGATAGGTTCTTGATTTTTCACTAAAATCTTGATAGAATATTTATATTAAATCCTTGTCAGAGCAGGGATTTTTTATTGAAAGGATTTTATCATGTCAAAGAAACTCAATCGTAAAAAACAATTACGAAATAGTCTCCGTCGTGCAGGTGCCTTTTCAAGTACTGTGACTAAAGTTGTAGATGAGACAAAAAAAGTCGTGAAGCGTGCAGAACAGTCAGCAAGCGCAGCTGGTAAGGCTGTTTCTAAAAAAGTTGAACAAGCAGTAGAAGCTACCAAAGAGCAAGCTCAAAAAGTAGTTAATTCTGTAGAAGATTTTGCAGCAAACTTGGGTGGACTTCCCCTTGATCGTGCCAAGACTTTCTATGATGAAGGAATCAAGTCTGCTTCAGATTTCAAAAACTGGACTGAAAAAGAACTCCTTGCCTTGAAAGGAATCGGCCCAGCTACCATCAAGAAATTGAAAGAAAATGGCATCAAGTTCAAGTAATTTTTCTTGAGTCTTGCATTTCCGAGAAAAACTTGCTACAATAGAGCCATTAGAGGTGTTTTGAATCCTACATTTTACAGAAAGTGGCGGCGCTGAGAAGTCCACAAATGTGTCAAAACTGGTTGCTAATGACTGAAAAAATGAAATATTTCTGTCTTTTTATTTTAAAGACTAAAGATGCGGGCTTGGCCCGAAATTGGGTGGTACCGCGGATAAACACATTCGTCCCTGTCATGTAGATGGCAGGGATTTTCTTTTGCGTCTTAGTCAAAGGAGCTTGTTATGAAGCAATCTTTTAAAACAAGTAAACTCTATTATGGTTTTCCTATCTTCATTTTGGGGTATCAGGATCAGAATTTTGGACACAATATTACGACCTGTAGCTCCTCTTATAGCTTGGGAGATTGGCTAGTCATTGGTGTTGGTGCTGAAGAAAATGCGACTGAGCAGATTAAGTATTATCAACAGTTCACCGTGAATATCCCTGATGAAAATCTCATGCTCGAGATGGAGCAGGCTGGTTTTATCAGTCATCGAGAGAAATTGAAACACCTGGGGCTAGACTACGAGATTTCTGAACGGACTCAGGCACCGATTTTAGAGGTTTGTCCAGTCGTGTTAGAATGTCAGGTAGATAGGATTGATGAGGAAGAGGGAATTTGTCATATTTTCGCTAAGATTGTTGAGCGATTTGTTGACCCAGAACTTTTGGATGAAAAGGGACATTTTAGAAATGACCGTTTTGCACCTACTTACTTTATGGGGATGGCCACCAGCGCGTTTATCGCTATTTAGATGACCGAGTAGACCCTATGGGGAGCTTCATTAAGAAAGCGAGGATGAAGGATGTCAAGAGCTGAATTACCAGAACGATTAGAAACCGAACGACTCGTCCTACGAGTTCGTACAGTGGCAGATGCTGAGGATATCCATACCTACGCTAGTTTGCCAGAGGTTGCCTATCCAGCTGGCTTTCTACCCGTCAAGACCTTGGAAGATGAGATTTATTATCTGGAGCACATTCTTCCGGAGCGTAATCAAAAGGAAAATCTCCCAGCAGGCTACGGGATTGTCGTCAAAGGAACGGATAAGATCGTTGGCTCTGTCGATTTCAACCATCGCCATGAAGATGATGTGCTGGAAATCGGCTATACCTTACACCCAGACTATTGGGGGCGAGGTTATGTGCCAGAAGCAGCGCTTGCCTTGATTGACTTAGCCTTTAAAGATTTGGGTCTTCACAAGATTGAACTAACTTGCTTTGGATATAACCTTCAAAGTAAACGAGTCGCGGAAAAGCTTGGCTTTACCCTCGAAGCTCGCATCAGGGACAGAAAGGATGTTCAAGGAAACCGCTGTGACAGTCTGATATATGGTTTGCTGAAGAGTGAGTGGGAGGTGATTTGATGCATCTTTTCATCATTGGGGCTCGGTTTCTGGGAAAATGACGATTGGTCAAGAGTTATCTCGACTGACAGATGCTACCCTCTTTTATAACCATCAAGCCATCGATTTTGCACTAGAAATCTATCAGGACTTTACAGAGGAAATGTGGGAATTTGTTCGTGGAATTACCTTTTCTTTCCTTGGAGCAAGTGCAAGAAATCAGCGATCAGTAATTTTAACTGACGTAATTGATTTTTCAAATCAGTACCAGCTGATGTATTTAAAGCAAATTCAGGATTTATTGGATAACTTTCATCAAGAGATTCTGTTTGTTGAGTTGGAAACAAGTCTTGAAGAGCGTTTACGTCGAAATCGAACGGAGAATCGATTAAAGCCAAACCCTTAAAACGACATATTGAGGTATCTGAAAGAGAAATTTTGGAGACTACTGAAACACTTCAATTAAATTCCCAACATCAACTAAATGAGTTGCACCACTACCTTAAAATAAATAATACGAATTTGTCTGCAGAAGAAGCTGCTAAGCAAATTCAAAATAAAATGAATACAATAGAGAAAGGACACACACATATCTAAACAACTTCATGAAGACGTTCTCAAGACTCAAGAAGTTCAAAAGTCTCAATCTTTTTCGTTCGTGATTCCGACCACCAAATGTAACTGGAAAACTCTACCTTAATCGCGCTTGGAGTACACCCTTCAAAGTAAACGAATCACAAAGAAACTGGGATTTCCCATTTAAGCCTGTATCCGAGGTCGTAAGAATATCCAATACAGCAGAGGTAGAGTTTGATTTATTGAAGAATGAGTTAGAGGAGAAAATAGATGGCTAAAAAGAAAAATAGAAAAAGAATTAAACCGCCAGCAAAAGTTGGATATCAAAGTCGTTTCTGAAGAAGAGGTTGTCTGGACAGAACTACTGGCTAAAAAACCAACTTTTGTAGAACGTCGGACCATTCAAAATTTCGATGAACTACATACAACAGTGATGCAATATGCTGATGAACATGGAGAGTATCCAGATGTTCAGCTAATCAATTACCAACTGAAAAATAGGATTTTTGATTAGAATCAGGATCATGCTTTATTTAGAGAAGCTATGCATACTCCAAATACACAGAAGCGAAATGAACTGTTAAAACAAGTTTTAAAGATCAATCCAGATTATTTTGCTGCTGATTTTCACCCATTCTTATCAGAGGTTGAAGATTTTGATTTACCAACCTTTAGATTAGATTTAGGAGGCAAAGATTGAAATTAATGTATTATTTTAATACTGACAATAGATTGAAGAATCTTTTTGCTCAAACTTGGAAAATACTTATGTATGCGCTAACGTATTTTCCAATAATATCTCTAATTGTATTCTGTCTTACCGATTTTAAATTAGTTATAATTTTACAATTTGCCTTGATACTAATATATGTGTTTAACTATAAAAATCGATTTAATAAGTTTAGAGTTTTTCTTACTAAAAGTACTAAATCTTTAGCTTTTATGAACGCATGGGATGGAATATTTTGCGGAATCTTGACTTACATTCTTTATAACCTAAATCTAGTTGAATCAACTTTAATCAACTTATCTCAATATTTTTTTATTAATTATGGCATAAGTAAAAATCACATAAATAACTGGATTATCATTGTAATACTTTTAATATTACCATTTGTATTATCTGTTATAAAAACTGTAGGATCAATCAAGATATTTCAAAAAGTTAATAAAATAGATATCGTAAAGGGAAAGACACTGTGGAATGTATATGCCACGATGCTTATTATTTCGTTTTTATGGTATTATATCTATATTTATTACTTTATTTCTAAAGCTATTGATTTTCATTCCGATTTAATAACTGACATTTTTATATTTAATTCATTTATTGCGCTTTATTTAATATTCTGGTGGAGAATTATAATCTAATTAGACATGGTGCAAAAGATAACAAAGAAGTAATAGCATCATGGCTAACTGGAACAATCTGTATATTGTTGTTAGCAATATTTAATCAAGTTGAAAATGAATTAATAAATGCTTTAACCTGGTTTTTGCCAATATTAATTCCTAGTCTAATTGGAGAAATAAATTCTCAATTTGATACAAAAAAATATAAGAAAAAACCAATAAGAACTGAGAAAATGGATAGACACCTCTATCGAACTCAACTATATAGTTTTCTTACTCTATTAATGTTGAGTATTATTCCAAAGTTAACCGAAATTATTTGGGGTTTAAAGATTAAGATGAAATTGGTCGAATTTATAACTCCCGCAGCTGATTGGATGTCTGAATTATTTGCCTCAACTATAATTATTTTCGTTTGTTTCATATTATCATTAGTTATTGGGAAGGCTATAATTTGGTTATTACAGTATTTCTATTTAAACACCCATAATGGATATTACGTGTATCGTGACAACATGCACAGTGTATTAATAAATCGTAGATATAAAAGAAATATTCATAAAAGGAGAAAAAATAATGTCTAATCAACTTTCACCTAAATACACTCCATCCTATGTTTAGGCTGGTCGTTACAAAAATGCCTTGATACGGATGTTTTCAAGCTTAAGCAGGAGATCAAAAGGCTAAGCCTTATTCAATCGTGATTCCCACCACCAAATGTAACTGGAAAAAACTCTACCTTAGTCACGCTTGGGGGATAACTTTCAAAGTAAACGAATCACAAAGAAACTGAGATTTCCCATTCAAGCCTGTAGCTGAGTCCCAAAGGATATCTAAGCCAGTTGAGTCGGGTCTATTGAAGAATGAGTTAGAGGAGAAAATAGATGGCTAAAAAGAAAAATAGAAAAAAGAATTAAAACGCCAGCAAAAGTTGGATATCAAAATTATTTCTGAAGAAGAGGCTGCTTGGACAGAAATAATGGCTAAAAAACCAACTTTTGTAGAACGTCGACAAATTCAAAATTTCGATGAACTACATACAGCAGTGATGCAATATGCTGATGAACATGGAGAGTATCCAGATGTCCAGCTAATCAATTACCAACTAAAAAATAGGACTTTTGATTGGAATCAGGATCACGCTTTATTTAGAGAAGCTATGCATACTCCAAATACACAAAAGCGAAATAAACTGTTAAAGCAAGTTTTAAAGATCAATCCAGATTATTTTGCGGCTGATTTTCACTTATTCTTATCAGAAGTTAAAGATTTTGATTTACCAACCTTTAAAAAAGTACTGGATTTTGAAGTTCTAGTTTTAGAAAAATGGAAAATGAACGGATACAATAGTTGGAATTATTTTGAAGCTCGCCCTATCCTGTCTGCTCTGATGTTTCTGATTGAATATTATATGACAGAAAAATTTTACTTTAAGGCTTTGGACTTGGTTAACTTATACTTAAGTAAGCGACCAGAACGTTTTCCTCCTAATTTTGTCTTCTGTATGCTTTCCTTGTATCATATTACTGGTCAGGAATTAAAGGTTGAACGTTTCTATTGTGAAGAATTAAATAAAGGAAAGCGGGATGATACCATCCTTATTCATGCCATCATCTCTGCTTTTTCTCAAGGAAAAATTGAGGAAGCCAGTCAGCTATTTGCAAAATTAGTGGAAATCAATGATGAAGCTGTTGAATTCTTCATAGAGAAAGACTGGCAATTCAATATTTTAGACATTGAAGAACAAGAATGCTATTGTCCAAATTCAGTTGAATCGCTACAAGCTAGTTTGTATCCTCTGCTTGACTATTTACAAGAAAATATTATCTTAACAGAATTTTTAACAAAAGAAGCCAAGAAATTCCGTCGTAAACCAGTATTTTCGAATCATTCCAGTGTGTTAAGAAATCTATCCCAGGTTACAGACTGGTACTCCTTTATGAGCGAGGAAAAAATGAAGGGAATCCGGATGGATCTTGTTCGCATCTTTGTTGAAAATGGGATTCGTACATCTTCAGATTTCAAAAAATGGACTGAAAAAGAAGTTCTCGCTTTGAAGGGAATTGGTCCTGTAACCGTTAAAAAGCTGAAAGAAAACGGCATAAAGTTTAAGAAAGAGAAGTAATTGTTTATGGAAGGGGGAGGTGAAATTGTCTTGAATGAAATTTCTAATTTCATCCTGTATACTACACCAAATGGCGACGTTCAGCTAGATATCCTTTTACAAGATGAAAATCTTTGGTTGACTCAAAAAGGTCTTGCAGAGCTCTTTGGAGTTGAACGAAGTGTCATTACAAAGCACTTAAAAAACATTTATGATAGTGGTGAGTTGGATAAGGTGTCAACTTGTGCAAAATTTGCACAGGTTCAACAAGAGGGAAATAGAACTGTCCGACGTGAACTTGAATATTACAATCTGGATGCTATCATTTCAGTTGGCTATCGCGTAAATTCCAGCAAGGCTACTCAATTTAGAATTTGGGCAACCAAGACCTTGAAAGAATTTATCATCAAAGGTTTTGTTTTGAATGATGAACGCTTGAAACAAGGACAGACAGTTTTCGGACAAGATTATTTCCGTGAACTTTTAGAACGAATTCGCTCTATTCGTTCTAGCGAGCGCCGAATCTATCAACAAATTACGGATATCTTTGCCGAATGTGCCATAGATTATGATCGAAACTCGGATATTACTAAAAACTTCTATGCTATGGTGCAAAATAAATTTCATTATGCAATTACTGGAAGTACGGCTGCAGAAATTATCTATCAGCAAGCTGATGCTAGTAAAGAAAAAATGGGATTAACTACTTGGAAACATGCACCTGATGGACGAGTGCTCAAATCAGATGTAACGGTAGCCAAAAATTATTTGCAAGAAAAAGAAATTCGACAACTAGAGCGAACTGTTACAGCCTATTTTGATTATATCGAGGGTTTAGTTGAGCGCCGTAATACGTTTACAATGCGAGGATTGGCAGATAGTATTGATCGCTTTCTATCCTTTAATGAATATGAAATCTTAGAAGGAAAAGGAAGCATTTCCAAGAAACAAGCAGACTCAAAAGCCATCCAAGAGTATGAAAAATTTAACCGAACTCAAAAAATTATATCGGACTTTGATAAACATATTCTGAAGATAATGAGAGAAAGTTAATGTAAAATTTTTATACAGTTTCTTTTTTACTAATAGAAGATACTGAAAAAATCAGATGTGCTGAATCAAGGCATATCTTCTACATACTAATTTTATTTAAAGATATTAACTAGAAAGGACAAACACATGTCTAAAGAACTTTCACCTAAATACAATCCAGCCGAGGTTGAGGCTGGTCGTTACCAAAAATGGCTTGATGCCGATGTTTTCAAGCCTTCAGGAGACCAAAAGGCTAAGCCTTATTCAATCGTGATTCCACCACCAAATGTAACTGGGAAGCTTCACCTTGGTCACGCTTGGGATACGACTTTGCAAGATATCATCATCCGTCAAAAACGCATGCAAGGTTTTGATACCCTTTGGCTTCCAGGGATGGACCACGCGGGGATTGCCACTCAGGCTAAGGTTGAGGAGCGCTTGCGTGGCGAGGGTATTTCCCGCTATGACTTGGGTCGTGAGTCTTTCTTGACGAAAGTCTGGGAATGGAAAGACGAATATGCCACTACTATCAAGGAACAATGGGGTAAGATGGGGCTCTCTGTAGACTACTCTCGTGAGCGTTTCACTCTTGACGAAGGTTTGTCAAAAGCTGTTCGTAAGGTCTTTGTGGACCTTTACAAGAAAGGGTGGATCTATCGTGGTGAATTCATCATCAACTGGGACCCAGCTGCACGCACAGCCCTTTCTGATATTGAAGTTATCCACAAGGATGTCGAAGGTGCCTTCTACCACATGAACTACATGCTGGAAGACGGCTCACGCGCCCTTGAAGTGGCAACAACTCGTCCTGAGACCATGTTTGGGGACGTTGCGGTTGCGGTAAATCCAGAAGATCCACGCTACAAGGACTTGATTGGTCAAAACGTTATTCTGCCAATCGCTAATAAATTGATCCCAATCGTTGGTGATGAGCACGCAGATCCTGAGTTTGGTACTGGTGTCGTGAAAATTACACCTGCCCACGATCCAAACGACTTCTTGGTTGGTCAACGTCACAACTTGCCACAAGTCAATGTTATGAACGACGACGGTACTATGAATGACTTAGCCTTCGAATTTGCAGGCATGGACCGTTTTGAAGCTCGTAAGGCAGTCGTTGCTAAGTTGGAAGAAATCGGTGCCCTCGTTAAAATTGAAAAACGTGTCCACAGTGTTGGTCACTCAGAGCGTACTGGTGTTGTGGTTGAACCACGCTTGTCTACTCAATGGTTCGTCAAGATGGACCATTTGGCTAAGAACGCCATTGCCAACCAAGACACAGAGGACAAGGTCGAATTCTACCCACCTCGTTTCAACGATACCTTCCTCCAATGGATGGAAAATGTCCATGACTGGGTAATCTCTCGTCAGCTCTGGTGGGGTCACCAAATCCCTGCTTGGTACAATGCTGAGGGTGAAATGTACGTTGGCGAAGAAGCTCCAGAAGGTGACGGATGGACTCAGGACGAAGACGTCTTGGATACTTGGTTCAGTTCTGCCCTTTGGCCATTCTCAACCATGGGCTGGCCTGATGTTGACTCAGAAGACTTCAAACGTTACTTCCCAACTTCAACCTTGGTAACAGGTTACGACATCATCTTCTTCTGGGTGTCTCGTATGATCTTCCAATCCTTGGAATTTACTGGTCGTCAGCCATTCCAAAACGTGCTTATCCACGGTCTCATCCGTGACGAGCAAGGACGCAAGATGTCTAAATCTCTCGGTAACGGGATTGACCCGATGGATGTCATCGAGAAATATGGTGCCGATGCCCTTCGTTGGTTCCTTTCAAACGGTTCTGCGCCAGGCCAAGACGTGCGCTTCTCTTACGAGAAAATGGATGCTTCATGGAACTTCATTAACAAGATATGGAACATCTCTCGCTACATCCTCATGAACAATGAAGGCTTGACCCTTGAGCAAGCAACTGCCAATGTGGAAAAAGTTGACAACAAGGAAGCTGGAAATGTCACAGATCGCTGGATTCTCCACAACCTCAATGAAACCATCGGAAAAGCAACTGCCAACTTTGACAAGTTTGAGTTTGGTGTGGCTGGACACATCCTCTACAACTTCATCTGGGATGAGTTTGCGGACTGGTATGTTGAGTTGACCAAGGAAGTCCTTTATAGTGACAACGAAGAAGAGAAAGTCATCACGCGTTCTGTTCTCCTTTATACTTTGGATAAGATTCTTCGTCTCCTTCACCCGATCATGCCATTCGTGACAGAGGAAATCTTTGGACAAATCTCAGAAGGCTCTATCGTGACAGCTGCATACCCAACTGTTAATCTAGCCTTTGAAGACCTTGCGGCTCACACTGGTGTGGAAAGTCTCAAAGACTTGATCCGTGCCGTTCGTAATGCGCGTGCGGAAGTAAACGTAGCACCAAGTAAGCCAATCACAATCCTTGTTAAGACTAGCGATAGTGACTTGGAAGCCTTCTTTAACAGCAATGTCAACTACATCAAACGTTTCACAAATCCAGAACACTTGGAAATTGCATCAAACATCCCTGCACCTGAACTCGCAATGTCAAGCGTCATCACAGGAGCAGAAATCTACTTGCCACTGGCAGACCTCCTCAATGTCGAAGAAGAACTGGCTCGTCTCGACAAGGAACTGGCTAAATGGCAAAAAGAACTAGATATGGTGGGCAAGAAACTCTCTAACGAACGCTTCGTCGCCAATGCTAAACCAGAAGTCGTCCAAAAAGAACGCGACAAACAAGCCGACTACCAAGCCAAATACGACGCGACAGTTGCACGTATTGATGATATGAAGAAGTTGGTGAAGTAGTGTGAAGTGAGATATACTTGGAAGATGATTTACACCTCACACCTGCTTTTTTATGTAGTTTGTGTTAAACTGATAGTACTGCCTCCATGGTGAAAGGAGAATATATATGAAACTAACAATAGAAAATATAGGTAATGTAAAGAATGCAGAAATTGAAATAAATGGAATTTCAGTTATTGCAGGTCAAAATGGCACTGGAAAAAGTACAATAAGTCGTTCTTTATTTTCAATATTTAGTGCCAATTATGATGTTATAAAAAAAATTTCTAACGATCGAACTAAAGCAATTAATGATTTTTTAGAAGACTATCTCTCTGATATCGAAATGAATCGTAAAAATAATTCTGAAATAGGGATTGCTAGAAGAATCGTTCCGAGTTTCCTTTATACAGAATTGACAAAAATCATTTCAAAAAATTTATTGATATTTCTTGATAAAAATTATAGTGAACATAATAACGAATCCCTTAAGAAGAGTATCATTGAATCAATTAATGAATTCAATAAACGAAATTCAAAATACTTTGTATTAAATATTAAGGATTTGGACCTAAATGTTTTATCTGAAAATATAAAAGAAATTCTATCTCAGTCAGACCAATCTATCTTTAACCAAATTTTAACTGCTCATTTAACTGATGAATTTCATAATCAAATAAATAATATATACGACCCATTGACAGGACTAATTTCTTTAAGAATAAAAGATGAACAAATAAATGTTGAAGTTAACAAAAATAGAGCTACTGCAGATAAATTGATAAATTTTAAAACAGATGTAGTATACATAGATGATGCTGCTGCAATAGTTGAAAATTTATTTTCAACTAAATTTTTAAATAAATTTTCAACTAAATTTTTAAATGAATTTTTAAATAAAATTGATTTAAAATTGGATCATAATGCTCATTTAATGGAGCAGCTTAGAGATGAAAGAAACAACACTTACACATTACGAGCTAAGATAACTGACAGATTAAATTTGGTGTTTAATGAAATAAATCATATATTGAAGACTGATATTGTTAATAGTTCAGAAGATGAGGAAGATGAAAAAAAACTTAATATAATCAATTATTCTTCAGGTATGAAAACGTTCTATTTAATTAAATCTCTTTTAGAAAATGGTGTGATTAGAGAAAATGGGACACTCATTTTAGATGAACCAGAAGTCCATTTACATCCAGAATGGCAATTGAAATTTGCTGAAATTATAGTATTACTTCAGAAAGAATTTGGATTACATATCTTAATCAATTCCCATAGTCCTTATTTAGTTGAAGCGATTGATATATTTAGCAAAAAAAATGATACAAATGATTCTGTTAAGTATTATCTTGCTAATAGTTCTATTGAAGATGTTACTGACTCGATTGATAAGATTTATGAGCAAATGTATGTTCCTTTAAATCGCCTTGAGGAGCTAGCGGAGGATTTTGATGGTGAGTAAAATAATTTTCTCTATATTACATGATTTTAATATTAGATTTTCTGAATGTCGTAGCGATATTAAAACCTGCTCATATGATTCTGATTCTAACTATAATTTGGTAAACTCTAAATATACTTGTTATAATTTTGATAAGATTTCAGAAATTATTTTTAAAAAACATAGCTTTGATAAATGGCAATCTGTAGATACAATTCTGCCTCTTCTTCCTGTAGATGCTGATAGTAAATTATATTTAATAGAGTTTAAGAATTCAAAAAATATTCCATATGCTAACGTTAGAGCTAAAATATTATCGAGTTTGTTCCTACTAGAAAATTTTTATGGATTGCAAAAAACTGATTATAAAAAAATAGTGACAGTTACTGTAGTTAAATCACAAAAAGGTAAAAGACATTTAAATGAAATTAGACAACATCAGGCAAAAATAAGTGGTAAGTCACCTTATAAAGTTGAAAATTTTAGGGCTTTAGAAGATTTTTATGGAATTGAATCTTTTAAATATCCCCCTGAAAAATTTATAGAATTTATAGAGAATAATAATTTAGTCAGTTAAAATTAAAATACTAAAATTTTATAGCTTTGATTAAAAACCAGCTCACTACACAACAACCCCTCTAAGTTCGAACCGCTCTGAGAAGTACAACATTGCAGTTTCTTCTCAGGTGTTGGGGGATTTGAACAAACCAACGAGTTCAGAGTGGTGTATCCTATGAGTTTGATAAGTATGCAAGCTAGAATTATTCATTTAATCAAACCATTCATCCAAAAGGCATTACAAATGAGTGCATGGGATGTTGAGTATAACTCTTTTATTACTTCTTCATAGAACTTATTATGAATGTTTTTTATAGTTCACCCCAATTTCACCATTTACCGATGACACAGAAAAACAATTGAAAGGATATTTCTATGCAACCAACTTACAACATTGACAACCCAAACTTGTCTTATGAAGCTAAGCGTGACTTATGGCGGATAGGTTTTGGTCTGCAGAAAGTTGACAATCTAGTGCCATCAGCGTATATGGAATCTTTGGCTGAGAAACAGTCCCGGGGTGAACTGACTTACGAGCAGGTTTATGAGGATGCAACGGCTTATCACCATACTATTGATGCAAGTACGGAAGAGGCAGACTTGGTTTCTCTACGTATTGTAGAACTATTGTCTCGAAGAGGCTTTAGCTTTAGTCCTGCGACCTTACTTGCTATTCATAAGGAGTTGTTTCAAGATATATTTGAACCCTCTATTAGGTGGGGCAATTTCGTCAGACCAATATCACAAAGAATGAACCTGTTTTGAATGGTGAAAGTGTTGTGTACTCTGATTACTCCATGATTCAAATGACCTTGGATTATGATTTTAATCAGGAAAAACAAGTTGCATATGCGACACTAACTCAGGCGGATGTGGTTAAACAAATCCAGCATTTTATTTCAGGAATCTGGCAGATTCATCCATTTCGCGAAGGAAACACTCGGACAGTAACGGTCTTTTTGATTCAGTATCTTCGTGAGTTTGGTTTTGATATTGATAATACACCATTTCAGCAACATGCCAAGTATTTTCGTGATGCCTTGGTATTAGATAATGCAAAGATTTTACAGCGACGTCCTGAGTTTTTAACAGCTTTTTTTGAAAATCTCTTGCTCGGTGGTCAAAATGATTTGTCTTCAGAAAAAATGTATCTAGATTTAGACCTCGATTTTTCATAATCCTAATACTGAGTAAACATTGAATTTTAGGAAAAAATGAAGCAAATATTCTCACAAGAAAACGTATATCATCAAAGTTTTAGGTCACTTGATAATATGCGTTTTTTGAATTTTATAGACTGCTCGTTTAAACTCTATTTACCTCGTACATTCCGGAGCGAGACGGAATATTAGCCACATACAAAATGAGTACTATTAGGATTTTATTTTCGTGTACAATTTCAGCTATTCTTGTTATAATCAGCCTATAGGAATCAAGGAGGTGATTGTTATGGCTGTTTTTGTGTCTTTGGATGGAATTGTGGTAGAAGTACTTGATGTCTTTTCTTCTTTTAATGGGGATAGTGAGTTTTTCTTGTGTAAACGTCTTAAAGACAAGAGTCAGTTTGTTATGGAACGCTCTCGGTTCGAGGAGATGTTCCAACTTCAAAGTAGTCACTTGACGACGCAAGAAAAATTACAATTGTTTACCTCCGTGTTTGCTGGCCGTTTTGATGTTTATGCTAAGAGTTTTATCAATGATCAAGGGAAAATTCAGTATTTTCCATCCTATGATTATGGTTGGAAGCAGTTGTCACCTGAAAAACGGAGTTTCCAGACATTGACGGATTCCGTTTTGAAATCTCATTTTCGTGGGGAGACAGCTATCGGTATCTTTCCTATGCACTTAGATGATAGCTGTTATTTTTTGGTACTTGATTTGGATGAAGGAGATTGGAAAGAAGCTGGTTTAACCATTCGAAGAATAGCCAGGGAACGCCAGATGGAAGCCCATTTAGAGATTTCTCGTTCGGGTCACGGACTCCATATTTGGTTCTTCTTTGAGGAAGCGATTCCGAGTCGAGAGGCTCGCTTGTTTGGAAAGAAACTGTTAGAACTGGCAATGCAGGAAAGTATGCAACTGTCCTTTGATTCTTTTGATCGCATGTTTCCAAATCAGGATGTTCTTCCTAAAGGTGGATTTGGTAATTTGATTGCCCTTCCTTTTCAAGGAGAAGCTTATCATCAAGGGCGAACGGTCTTTGTGGATGAACAGTTTCAGCCTTATGAAGACCAATGGAGGTATCTACAAGAAATTCAGAGGGTTTCAACTGCTAAAGTGGCACTGTTAATCCAAGAGGAGTTAGGTAAGGAAGAATTGGATAAGGAGTTGAAGGTCGTCTTATCCAATATGATCCAACTTGAAAAATCGTCTGTGACACCCAAGACACTGTTTTTCTTGAAAAATATGGCTTCATTTTCTAATCCCGAATTTTATTTAAAGCAGGCTATGCGACAGCCAACCTATCAAATTCCTGAGCGAATGTATTTATTTGGAGAATCCGATCATTATTTATGGCTGCCAAGAGGTTTGCTGTATCCATTGCAAGATAAATTTAATACTCTTCGAAAATCTCTTCAAACCACGTCAGCTTCGCCTTGCCGTACTCAAGTACTGCCTACGGCTAGCTTCCTAGTTTGCTCTTTGATTTTCATTGAGTATGAGCAGGGATCTGTGGAAGATAGGAGAAAGGTACAAAGGTCTATTAGAGTGGAATTTAAGGGAGAACTCACTTTTGAGCAAGAGTTAGCCCTGTCAGATATGACTTCTAAAGAAAATGGTTTACTTCATGCGGAGACCGGTTTTGGAAAGACCGTTTTAGGTGCTGCTCTTATCTCTGAACGGAAAACAAAAACAATTATCCTAGTTCATAATAGGCAACTCTTAGACCAGTGGCTGGATCGCCTAAAGTGTTTTTTGACTTTCGAAGAGGAAGAAGCTACCCGTTATACGCCATCAGGTCGTGAAAGGGTAATAGGCTATGTCGGGCAGTACGGTGGGACTAAGAAATGGTTGAGTGGACTGGTTGATGTCGTTATGATCCAATCTCTATTTAAGTTGGAAAATAGTCAAAGTCTTTTGGATGAGTATGAGATGATGATTGTGGATGAGTGTCATCATGTCTCTGCCTTGATGTTTGAAAAAGTTGTTGCTCAGTTTAGAGGGAAGTATCTTTACGGTTTGACGGCTACGCCTGAGCGTAAGAATGGTCATGAGCCTATTGTTTTTCAGAGAATTGGTGAGATACTCCATACTGCTGATAAGAGGGAAACGGATTTTAAACGGCAATTGCAATTAAGATTCACTTCTTTTGGTCATTTGGAGATTGAAAAGACCAAAGCAAGTAATTTTATACAGCTTAGTGATTGGATTGCTACTGACTCAGTGAGGAATCAGTTGATTATCAAGGATATTCTAGACCAAGTGGCAGAAGGGCGGAATATCTTGGTTCTAGTCAATCGAATTCAACAGATAGATGTCTTTGAAAAGTTATTGAAAGAGAAAGAGGTTGATGACTGTTATATTATTAGCGGAAAAACCAAAGTCCGAGATAGAACAAGTTTAATGGAGACGTTAGAACAGTTAGATAAAGGGTTTGTTTTATTGTCTACTGGAAAATACATTGGCGAAGGTTTTGACTTGCCTCAGCTAGACACGCTTATATTGGCAGCACCCTTTTCTTGGAAAAATAATTTAATTCAGTATGCAGGTCGGATTCATAGAAACTACAAGGATAAGTCTTTGGTGCGGATTTTCGATTATGTGGATATTCATGTTCCTTATTTAGAAAAGATGTTTCAGAAACGACAAGTAGCTTATCGAAAGATGGATTATCGTGTCATCGAGGGTGAGGAGAAACAATTCGTTTATGTTGATAGTAGATATGAGAAGGTGTTGAGAGAGGACTTGGCAGGGGAAAGACAGGAATGTCTGCTTATTTTACCTTATGTGCACCAGACAAAACTGATGAATTTTCTAAAAGAATTTAGGATTAGTCAAATTGAGATATGTATACCAGAGACGGTTGCAAATAAAGCATGGCTAGACCAGTTGAAGAGCCAGAAAATTAAAGTATCTTTTACTCAATCAAAAATAGTCACGCCTATTCTTTTGGTAAACAAGACCATTGTTTGGTATGGCGCAATGCCATTATTAGGGAAGGTAGATGAAATGACCATATTACGTTTGGAATCAGCTAGTATAGCTTCTGAACTAGTGGCAGGTTTACGATAGAGAAAACTTTTAAAAATTTCTATGTATGATTTTCATTTCTTTAGTGAGGCTGTTGACATTTTCACATTCGAATCACACAAAATAAAAAAATTTCTACAAGTACTTGACAAATAGATTGAAATATCATAAAATAAAAACGGTTACAGAGTTATTAATTATTTAAGCTTCATGTCACCATTAAAAATTGAAATAAAAGGATGTTATCACTAATACAAGTGAGCAGGAACCTATTTAATCACATCAGAAGAAGTTTCTTGATGTTTTTAAGTAGGTTCCTTTTATTTTAAAAGGGAAATTTTATGATCATAAAACGAATACTAAACCACAATGCCGTAATTGCGCAAAGTAAAAAAGATATCGATATTCTTCTTTTTGGAAGGGGAATAGCTTTTGGAAAAAAAATTGGAGATAAAGTAAATCCAATTGATATTGAGAAAAGTTTTTTTCTCAAAAATAGAGATAATATGACCCGTTTTACAGAGATGTTTATTAACGTTCCTTTGGAGTTGGTGTACATTACCGAAAAAATAATTAACCTAGGTAAAATAACATTGGGTAATAATTTTGATGAAATTATCTATATTAATTTAACGGATCATATTTCTTCGAGCATAGAACGTTATAAAGAAGGGATTATTATTTCGAATCCCCTACGCTGGGAAATCTCGAAATATTATAAAGAAGAATTTGAGCTTGGGAAAAGGGCTTTACAAATAATAAAAAAAGAGTTAGGTATTGAACTTCCAATTGACGAAGCTGCATTCATAGCGCTACATTTTGTTAATGCTAATTTAGAAAATAATTTTCAAGAGTCGTATAAAATCACTGAAATAATTATGGGAATTGAGAAAATCATTCAAGATTTCTATTGTACTGAGTTTAACCAAGATTCTATTGATTATTATAGATTCATAACTCATATAAAATTATTTGCCCATCGCTTGGTGAAAATACAACTTATTGTGACGATGATGATGAAGACTTGTTAGCATTAATGAAAAATAAATATCCTAGAGAATATGAATGTGGTGAACAGGTGGCAATGTTTATACAAACTGAGTACAATTATTTGCTGACTTCTAGTGAATTAGTTTATTTGATGGCTCATATTCGTCGTTTAACAAAAAATTTAGATTAATAGAATAGGAGAATACCATGAGTTATAAAGATACAGTACAAAAAATCCTCGATGTAATTGGAGGCGAAAAAAATGTCAATAGAGTTACCCATTGTGTAACACGTTTAAGATTAGAATTAAAAGATGAAAATTTAGTCAATGATGATGATGTGAAGAAGATACCAGGTGTAATAGGTATTATGAAAAAGAATGGGCAATATCAAATTATACTTGGTAATGATGTAGCCAATTATTATAAAGAATTCATTAAACTTGGCAATTTTGAAACAGATTCAGTTGATCAAGGGCACAAAGGGAATATTTTAGAAAGAATCATTGAATATATCGCTGGTTCCATGACTCCAATCATTCCAGCAATGTTAGGGGGAGGTATGCTGAAAGTCTTGGTAATTATTTTACCAATGCTTGGTATATTGCAATCAGATTCTCAGACTATTGCTTTTTTGACATTTTTTGGGGATGCTCCATATTATTTCTTACCGCTGTTATTAGCTTATTCTGCATCACAAAAATTAAAAGTAACATCTACATTAGCTATGTCTGTAGCAGGTGTACTTCTCCATCCAAATTTTGTTCAAATGGTGCAATCAGGGAATCCTCTTAGTTTATTTGGTGTACCTGTGATACCAGCTAGTTATGGTTCGTCAGTCGTTCCAATTCTTATTATGGTTTGGTTGATGAAATATATTGAAAAAATGATTGCTAAATTAACACCAGCTGTTACTAAGAGTTTTTTGCAACCTACGCTAGTATTATTAGTATCAAGCTGTATTGCCTTAGTTGTAGTCGGGCCTATTGGAGTAATTGTTGGTGAAGGATTATCAAATCTAGTTGGGCAAATGTATGATGTAGCTGGATGGCTTACATTAGCTATTCTTGGTGCTATTATGCCATTTATTGTTATGACTGGAATGCATTGGGCTTTTGCACCTATTTTTTTGGCGGCATCTATTGCTACTCCAGACGTATTAATTCTTCCAGCAATGTTAGGGTCAAACTTAGCTCAAGGGGCTGCTTCGATGGCTGTTGCATTAAAGAGTAAAAATAATAATACAAAACAAATTGCTTTTGCAGCAGGTTTCTCAGCCTTACTTGCAGGGATTACCGAACCTGCATTATATGGTGTGACTTTAAAATATAAAAAACCGCTTTATGCAGCTATGATTGGTGGTGGATTAGCGGGATTATTTGCAGGTCTTACTAGTGTTAAAGCGTATCTATTTGCTGTCCCATCTTTGATAGCGTTGCCTCAATTTATTTATTCTGATGTACCATCAAATATTGTAAATGCTTTAATTGTGGCGGTTATTTCGTTGTTATTACCTTTGTATTAGCTTATATATTTGGAATCGATGAAGAAGAGAGTTCTAGCAATTTAGAAGTTAAAGCTGGAGTTTCAAATAAAAAAATGATATTTTCTCCTATATCAGGAGAAATCATTCCGTTAAGCGATGTCCAGGATAAAACATTTTCAGATAAACTAATTGGAGACGGAGTAGCGATTATTCCAAGTGAAGGTAAGGTTTATGCACCATTTGATGGGAAAATTACAAATATTTTTCCGACTAAGCACGCAATTGGATTGAAGAGTGATGAGGGTGTTGAGTTACTAATTCATATTGGATTAGATACTGTTGAGCTAAAAGGTCAAGGTTTTATTAGTCATGTAGAAGAAGGAGACAGAGTTTTCAAAAATCAGTTGATTTTTGAAATGGACTTGAATTTAATCAAGACTAAAGGCTACGAAACAGTTACACCAGTAATTGTAACGAATACCAATGATTTTCTAGATGTATTAGTATTACCTAATAATCAGACAATCGAGCATTCTAAGGAATTACTGGTAATATTATAATGGAGGAAAGTTATGACCATTTTTCCAGATGATTTTCTTTGGGGTGGAGCTGTTGCAGCTAATCAAGTAGAGGGAGCATATAATGAAGATGGTAAGGGCTTATCAGTTCAGGATGTGTTACCCAAAGGTGGATTAGGAGAAGCAACAGAAAATCCTACAGAAGATAACTTAAAATTGATAGGTATTGATTTTTATCATAAATATAAGGAAGATATATCCTTGTTTTCTGAAATGGGCTTTAATGTTTTTCGTACTTCTATTGCATGGAGTAGAATTTTTCCAAAAGGAGATGAGGAAGAACCTAACGAAGCTGGGTTGAAATATTATGATGAATTGTTTGATGAACTACATGCTCACGGGATAGAACCACTTGTAACTCTTTCACACTATGAGACTCCATTATATTTAGCAAGAAAATATCATGGATGGATTGATAGGAGAATGATTCATTTTTATGAAAAATTTGCTCGAACAGTTTTAGAAAGGTATAAAGATAAAGTTAAATATTGGCTTACATTTAACGAAGTAAACTCTGTTTTGGAATTACCGTTTACTAGTGGAGGAATAGATATACCTAAGGAGAATCTTTCGAAACAAGAATTATATCAAGCTATACATCATGAATTAGTCGCCTCGAGTTTGGTTACAAAAATTGCTCGTGAGATTAATTCAGAGTTTAAGGTGGGGTGTATGGTATTAGCTATGCCAGCTTATCCAATGACTCCAAATCCAAAAGATGTATGGGCGACTCATGAGTATGAGAATCTAAATTATCTATTTTCAGATGTGCATGTTAGAGGTTATTATCCGAATTATGCAAAAAGATATTTTAAGGAAAATGACATTAACATAGAGTTTGCAGCTGAAGATGCAGAGTTATTAAAAAATTATACTGTAGATTTTTTATCCTTTAGCTATTACATGAGTGTGACTCAATCTGCTCTTCCAACACAGTATAATTCAGGAGAAGGGAATATTATTGGTGGTTTAGTAAATCCTTATTTAGAGTCTTCTGAGTGGGGATGGCAAATTGATCCAATTGGACTACGTATAATTTTAAATAGATATTATGACCGTTATCAAATTCCATTATTTATAGTGGAAAACGGATTAGGTGCTAAAGATCAACTAATAAAAGATGAATTTAATAACTTAACAGTCCAAGATGATTATAGAATTCAGTATATGAAAGAACATTTATTGCAAGTAGCTGAAGCTCTACAAGATGGTGTGGAAATTATGGGCTATACGTCTTGGGGATGTATTGACTGCGTTTCTATGTCCACTGCACAGCTTTCTAAGAGGTACGGTCTCATTTATGTTGATCGAAATGATGATGGAAATGGCACATTCAATCGATATAAGAAAATGTCCTTTACTTGGTATAAAGGAGTGATTGAATCAAATGGAGAATCCTTATTCAAATAGTTTGTTTATTGATGATTAGATATTATCACGGTTAAGGCAGCATCTCATTAAATATGAAATAAAGAGGTTTGGAAGACATCAAATTCTAAACCTCTTTATTTTATAGGGGGATTAATTAATTTAATTTTGTTACAGAGAGCCGATTATAAATAGTTAACTTAGGATAGATTGGTTATATATAGTAGACTGAATCTAAAATAGTACGAAACAATTGCTAAAACATTTATAGAAATTAATTTTACTTTCCCAATCGATTTGTTTTCATCTTATTTCAATCCGCTATAAAGTTAGATAAGAATAAGCTAACAAGCAGAAGTAAGATAGGTCTTGCAAGAATGGTAAAAATCTGATAAACTAAGTGGTAATTGAATAGAAATCTGAAAGACTAGTAGCCCAAGGGAAGTATATCAGGGAGGAGAGCCGTGACTGCAAGCTCTCTATATGAAAGCTGGGTGAATTCACTTGCGCATGGATTTAGAAATGAAGGTCTGACTTGTCAGATGAAAACGGATGGTACCGCGTGTCAACGCTCCGAGTGGAGTTTTTGGCATGTGGTTTTCTTTTTATCTACGAGAGACTGATGGAGGAAATATGTCAACTATTGAAGAACAATTAAAAGCGCTTCGCGAAGAAACGCTGACTAGCTTGAAGCAGATTACTGCTGGAAATGAAAAAGAGATGCAAGATTTGCGTGTCTCTGTCCTTGGTAAAAAGGGTTCGCTCACTGAAATCCTCAAAGGGATGAAAGATGTTTCTGCTGAGATGCGTCCAATCATCGGGAAACACGTCAATGAAGCTCGTGATGTCTTGACAGCTGCTTTTGAAGAAACAGCTAAGCTCTTGGAAGAAAAGAAAGTCGCGGCTCAACTGGCTAGCGATAGTATCGATGTGACGCTTCCAGGTCGTCCAGTTGCGACTGGTCACCGTCACGTTTTGACACAAACCAGTGAAGAAATCGAAGATATCTTCATCGGTATGGGTTATCAAGTCGTGGATGGTTTTGAAGTGGAGCAAGACTACTATAACTTTGAACGTATGAACCTTCCAAAAGACCACCCAGCTCGTGATATGCAGGATACTTTCTATATCACTGAAGAAATCTTGCTCCGTACCCACACGTCTCCAGTTCAGGCGCGTGCTATGGATGCCCATGATTTTTCTAAAGGTCCTTTGAAGATGATCTCGCCAGGGCGTGTCTTCCGTCGCGATACGGACGATGCGACCCACAGTCACCAATTCCACCAAATCGAAGGCTTGGTAGTTGGGAAAAATATCTCTATGGCTGATCTTCAAGGAACGCTTCAGTTGATTGTCCAAAAAATGTTTGGTGAAGAGCGTCAAATTCGTTTGCGTCCATCTTACTTCCCATTCACAGAGCCATCTGTTGAGGTGGATGTTTCTTGCTTCAAGTGTGGTGGAGAAGGCTGTAACGTATGTAAGAAAATAGGTTGGATCGAAATTATGGGAGCCGGTATGGTTCACCCACGTGTCCTTGAAATGAGTGGTATCGATGCGACTGTATACTCTGGTTTTGCCTTTGGTCTTGGACAAGAGCGTGTAGCTATGCTCCGTTATGGAATCAACGATATCCGTGGATTCTACCAAGGAGATGTCCGCTTCTCAGAACAGTTTAAATAATGATTAGAAAAGTAGAAATGGCAGATGTTGAGGTGTTGGCTAAAATTGCCAAACAAGCCTTTCGTGAAACCTTTGCGTATGATAATACGGAAGAGCAGTTACAGGAATACTTTGAAGAGGCTTATAGTCTGAAAACTTTGTCAACTGAGTTGGGAAATCCTGACTCTGAAACCTATTTCATTATGCATGAGGAGGAGATAGCTGGTTTTCTCAAAGTCAACTGGGGAAGTGCTCAAACTGAGAGAGAATTAGAGGACGCTTTTGAAATTCAACGCCTCTATGTGCTACAAAAATTCCAAGGATTTGGACTAGGTAAGCAACTGTTTGAATTCGCACTTGAACTTGCTACAAAAAATAGTTTTTCTTGGGCTTGGCTAGGTGTTTGGGAGCATAATACAAAAGCTCAAGCGTTTTATAATCGATATGGTTTTGAAAAATTTAGCCAACATCATTTTATGGTTGGTCAAAAAGTAGATACGGATTGGTTACTGAGAAAGAAATTAAGGTAAGAAGAGGATTCTTCTATTGAAATGATAGGAAAGGAAAAGAACCAGTGTGGCAATGGTCATTCTGGAGAACTAAATTATGCTTATATCTTATAAATGGTTAAAAGAATTGGTGGACATTGATGTGCCATCACAAGAGTTGGCTGAAAAAATGTCAACTACAGGAATCGAGGTAGAGGGTGTCGAATCACCAGCTGCTGGTCTCTCAAAAATTGTCGTCGGTGAGGTCTTGTCTTGCGAAGATGTGCCAGAGACTCACCTCCATGTTTGTCAGGTTAACGTTGGCGAAGAAGAGCGTCAGATCGTTTGTGGTGCCCCAAATGTGCGTGCTGGGATCAAGGTCATGGTGGCTCTTCCAGGAGCTCGTATCGCTGATAACTACAAAATCAAAAAAGGAAAAATCCGTGGTTTGGAGTCACTTGGAATGATCTGTTCACTTGGTGAATTGGGAATTTCTGACTCAGTTGTGCCTAAGGAATTCGCAGATGGCATCCAAATCTTGCCTGAAGATGCCGTGCCAGGTGAGGAAGTCTTTTCTTACCTAGACTTGGATGATGAAATCATCGAACTTTCCATCACACCAAACCGTGCAGATGCCCTTTCTATGTGTGGAGTGGCTCACGAAGTGGCAGCCATCTATGACAAGGCAGTCAACTTTAAAGAATTTACTCTAACAGAAACTAATGAAGCTGCGGCAGATGCCCTTTCTGTCAGCATTGAGACAGACAAGGCGCCTTACTATGCAGCTCGTATCTTGGACAATGTGACCATCGCACCAAGTCCACAATGGTTGCAAAACCTTCTCATGAACGAAGGAATCCGTCCCATCAATAACGTAGTGGACGTGACCAACTACATCCTGCTCTATTTTGGTCAACCAATGCATGCCTTTGACTTGGATACCTTTGAAGGGACTGACATCCGTGTGCGTGAAGCGCGTGCTGGTGAAAAATTAGTGACTTTAGATGGTGAAGAACGTGACTTAGAGGTGAATGACTTAGTTATCACTGTCGCAGACAAACCAGTAGCCCTTGCAGGTGTCATGGGCGGTCAAGCAACAGAAATTTCTGAGAAATCTAGTCGTGTCGTCCTTGAAGCTGCAGTCTTCAACGGAAAATCTATCCGCAAGACTAGTGGTCGTCTTAACCTTCGTTCTGAGTCATCTTCTCGCTTTGAAAAAGGTATCAATGTGGCAACTGTTAACGAAGCCCTTGATGCGGCGGCTAGCATGATTGCAGAACTTGCAGGTGCGACGGTGCGTAAAGGTATCGTTTCAGCGGGTGAACTTGATACCTCTGATGTGGAAGTTTCTTCTACCCTTGCTGACGTCAACCGTGTCCTCGGAACTGAGCTTTCATACGCTGATGTAGAAGATGTCTTCCGTCGTCTTGGCTTTGGTCTTTCTGGAAATGCAGACAGCTTTACAGTCAGCGTCCCACGTCGTCGCTGGGATATCACTATCGAGGCAGACCTCTTTGAAGAAATCGCTCGTATCTATGGCTATGATCGCTTGCCAACCAGCCTTCCAAAAGACGATGGTACAGCTGGTGAATTGACTGCAACTCAAAAACTTCGCCGTCAAGTTCGTACCATTGCTGAAGGAGCAGGTTTGACAGAAATCATCACCTATGCTCTAACAACTCCTGAAAAAGCAGTTGAGTTTACGGCTCAACCAAGTAACCTTACTGAACTCATGTGGCCAATGACAGTGGACCGTTCTGTCCTCCGTCAAAATATGATTTCTGGTATCCTAGATACAGTTGCTTACAACGTGGCTCGTAAGAACAAAAACTTGGCTCTTTACGAGATTGGAAAAGTCTTTGAACAGATAGGCAATCCAAAAGAAGAACTTCCAAATGAGATCAACAGCTTTGCTTTTGCCTTGACAGGCTTAGTTGCTGAAAAAGATTTCCAAACAGCAGCAGTTCCAGTTGATTTCTTCTATGCTAAGGGAATCCTTGAAGCCCTATTTACTCGTTTGGGACTCCAAGTAACCTATATAGCAACATCTGAAATCGCTAGCCTTCATCCAGGTCGTACAGCCGTGATTTCACTCGGTGACCAAGTTCTTGGTTTCCTTGGCCAAGTGCATCCAGTCACTGCCAAGGCTTACGATATTCCAGAAACGTATGTAGCTGAGCTTAACCTTTCAGCTATCGAAGCTGCGCTTCAGCCAGCGACTCCATTTGTAGAAATCACCAAATTCCCAGCAGTCAGCCGTGACGTTGCCCTTCTCCTCAAGGCAGAAGTAACTCACCAAGAAGTTGTAGATGCTATCCAAGCTGCTTACGTGAAACGTTTGACAGATATCAAACTCTTTGACGTCTTCTCAGGTGAGAAATTGGGACTTGGTATGAAGTCCATGGCTTATAGCTTGACCTTCCAAAATCCAGAAGATAGCTTAACGGACGAAGAAGTCGCACGATATATGGAAAAAATCCAAGCGTCGCTCGAAGAAAAAGTGAATGCAGAAGTGCGTTAAACGATAGTAGGATATAAATTCCCCCTCTAGTTTATGAACACTAGAGGGGTGATTTTATATAAAATAATTAAAATGTGATTTCTGTAAAAATACATCTATGATCAGAGTTTTGAAAACTTACAATGTCTAAATCTTTAACATAGTAGTGGTTTTTAGGCAATAAAATATGATCTATCGTTGCATTAAAAAGTTTTGGACTTTGGCTATTCCAAGTTCCTCTTTCAAAAGGTGGCAGTGCATTTAATGCGTCCCTATGAGAGCTTATTTTTGCAAGTGCTCCATGACGCATAGTTGCATTAAAATCACCTGCAATAATAGCCTTTGGATATTTTGAAGCCAATTGATTATGAATGATGTTTAAGTCTTGATTCCAGATTTCCATTAAACCTGGCAGAGGAGGAGCAGTATGCAAAGCAATGATATCTGGTATATCTTGTTTTCTCGAATGTAATACAATTGTCCCGAACCGTGTTGTATGAAAAGTTTCAGCTTTTGTATAGAAATCGTAACTTTTCTTGACAATCACAGTCACAGGAGCTATTCCACTGTCAGTAGGTGGAGAAGTAAAAATATCATAGTTGGCCATAGAAAGTCCAACTTGATGAAACAATAGTTTGATTCTCTGGTTTTCTTGCTTACCTCTGATATTGGTAGCTAGTTCAGGGAATATAGCCATATCGGCATCAAAATGGCTAAAAATTCGCTCAATATGTTGTGCTTCTATTTGATTAGCGACGTTCCAAGTTACTAATTTTAAGGTTTTAGTCTTATTTGATACGGAAGAAAGGGTTTTATCTGTTCCGAATAATAGTAATATGAACGATAGTAAGAGCAAGATGCTAGAATAAAACCGTATTTGTTTATTTTTCTTGTAAAAAGATAGGGAAAAAAATACGAAACTTAAAATAGAAACCATAGTTGCAGTAGCTAAGGGGAAGGCATAAATCTGTGCCAAGATAGGTCTGGTAGATAGCCAAATATTAAGATTAGAAGATGGAAAAAAAGAATAAGCTATGATAGGGATAGCAAAGAGAATGACAGAAAAGGCAGAGAGAAATATTTTAATCATTGTATGAGTACCTCGATTTGCAATGGTTGCTCGGAGCTAATGTGACTTTGTGACTTTACTCGATTGATATTCTTTTTATTGTCTTCCTTATAGATTAAGTACAACCCAAGTAAAAAAGTCCAATTTAAGATTGAAATGATTAAAAGTCACGGAGATGCAAGACAATTATACTACAAAAGGCAAACATTTGACAATCGATAGTCGTCGCTTAATCGAACGATGGAAAAAAGAAGGAAAATCAAATAGAGAAATTGCCTCTCTACTTGGAAAAGCTCCTCAAACTATCCACACTGAAATTAAGCGTAGGACAGTCCGAAAATGTCTTGGAAAAGGGTGCTTCAAAGAGATTTATTCTGCCGACTATGCTCAACAGTCTTATGAAAATAATCGCAAGCACTCGGTCAAGAGATCAAGCTTGACCAAGGAACTAAAGGAAAAGATTCTCCACTATCATAACCAAAAATTTTCGCCTGAAATGATGGTGATGGCTAAAGGGGTTAACGTGGGAATTTCAACCATTTACTATTGGATTCATCATGTAAAATTGGGGTTAAGCAAACAGGAACTGCTTTACCCTAGAAAAGGAAAAGCGCTTAAGAAACAAGCTAGCACCAATTTTAAACTCGCTGGTCAATCTATCGAATTATAATTCGCTCATTTTTTCAAAAAATACATAGACGTAAAAGAAAGAGGGTTAAGAGATGAAGAATAGTGCTATTGGGAGTAATTGGAAGGATGTCCTATCTCAACTCTTTACCAAGGAGGAAATCCTTGAAAGTGATATGCGAGTGGCTATCATGAGTGAGCTGATTGAAGCCAGGCATGAGCAAGGAATCAGTCAGAAAAAGCTAGAAGAACTTAGTGGAGTAAGCCAGCCTGTCATAGCTAGGATGGAAACAGGCAAGACTAGTCCTCAGTTGGACACAGTCTTAAAAGTCCTAGCCAGTTTGGGAAAGACACTAGCAGTCGTCCCACTCGAACAGGAAAAGAGTTGATTAGAGTAGACTCATACTCAATGAAAATCAAAGAGCAAACTAGGAAACTAGCCGCAGGTTGCTCAAAACACTGTTTTGAGGTTGTAGATAAGACTGACGAAGTCAGTAACCATATGTCTAAGGCAAGGCGACGTTGACGCGGTTTGAAGAGATTTTCGAAGAGTATTATAGTCTTTTCTAATAACAAGCCATAGTCACTTATAAGAATTACTAATAAAGCGTTTGAAGAGCATAACTGAAATAAAGCTATAAAACACGCTATACAAAGGATTTGAGGCATTTGTCTCAGGTCTTTTTCTTTTGTTTAAAACAGATATATAGTTTCAAACTATATCAAAGCCTAATTTTTTACAATTATACAGATGATTTCTTTTCTGTTAAGATAGTTTCAACAACAAATTTTGGAGGACACATCATGTCAACTACAATCATCGGTTTCCTTCGTTTGGGTGAATTCCGCGAATTAAAATTTACAACTGAAAAATACTTTAGAAAAGAAATCTCAGAGGAAGAACTTTTAGCAGCAGCAAAAGACTTGCGTGCTAAACACTGGAACATTGTCAAAGAAAAAGGCATCACTGAAATCCCATCAAATGACTTTTCTCACTATGACAACTTCCTAGATGCAGCTTTCCTTTTCAACGTGGTACCTGCTTCAGTTCAAAACTTGGACTTGTCTGACCTTGAGCGCTACTTCGCTTTGGGACGTGGTTACCAAGGAGAAAAAGGGGACGTTCGCGCCCTCCCAATGAAGAAATGGTTTAACACTAACTACCACTACATCGTTCCTAAATTTGAAAAAGACACTCAAGTCAAACTTGCAGGTCACAAGATTTTTGATGAGTTCCAAGAAGCCAAAGAACTTGGTCTCAACACTCGTCCTGTTCTTGTAGGTCCCTTCACTTTCCTTCAATTGTCAGACTTTGAAGAAGGCGTGAAAGCAGACGACTTCGTAGATAGCTTAGTGGCTACTTACCAAGAAGTTTTTGCTAAATTGGCTGAACTTGGTGCAACTCGCATCCAATTGGATGAAGCGGCTCTTGTAAAAGACTTGACAGCTGAAGAAAAAGCTCTCTTCTTGAACCTTTACAACAAACTCTTGGCTGACAAAAAAGGTCTTGAAGTCTTGCTTCAAACTTATTTCGGTGATGTTCGTGACGTATACGCTGACCTTGTAAACTTGCCAGTAGATGCTATCGGTCTTGACTTTGTTGAAGGTAAGAAAACTCTTGAACTCGTTAAAGGTGGCTTCCCAGCTGACAAGACTCTCTATGCAGGTATTGTCAATGGTAAAAACATCTGGCGCAACAACTACGAAAAGAGCTTGGCTGTTCTTGAGCAAATCCCAGCTGAAAACATCGTTTTGACAAGCTCATGCTCACTTCTTCATGTGCCATTTACAACAGCTAACGAAGAATTTGAACCAGCTATCTTGAACCACTTTGCCTTTGCAGTTGAAAAATTGGATGAAATCCGTGACTTGGATGCTATCCGCAATGGTCAAGGTTCAGAAGCTCTTGCAGCCAACAAAGAACTCTTTGCGACTGAGCGTGTTGGTGAAAATGCTGAACTTCGTGCGCGTATCGCTGGCTTGACAGACACAGACTACACTCGTTTGCCAGCCTTTGCAGAACGTGAAGCTATCCAAGAAGAAGCTTTCAAACTTCCAGCTCTTCCAACAACAACGATTGGTTCATTCCCTCAAACAAAAGAAGTTCGTGCCAAACGTTTGGCTTACCGTAAAGGTGAATTGTCTCAAGAAGAGTACGACGCTTTCCTTGCTGAAACGATCGATGAATGGATCAAATGGCAAGAAGATATCGACTTTGATGTCCTTGTTCACGGTGAATTTGAGCGTAATGACATGGTTGAGTACTTCGGTCAAAACTTGTCAGGTTACCTCTTCTCTAAAAATGGTTGGGTACAATCATACGGTATGCGTGGGGTGAAACCACCAATCATCTGGGGTGATGTCACTCGTCTTAACCCTATCACTGTTAAATGGTCTAGCTATGCACAAAGCCGTACAAACAAACCTGTTAAAGGTATGTTGACTGGACCTGTTACCATCCTCAACTGGTCATTCCCACGTGAAGACATCTCTATCAAGGATTCTACTCTTCAAATCGCTCTTGCTATCAAGGATGAAGTTCTTGACCTTGAAGCTGCTGGCGTGAAGATCATCCAAATCGACGAGGCTGCTCTTCGTGAGAAATTGCCACTCCGTCGTAGCGACTGGTACGAAGACTACCTTGACTGGGCAATTCCTGCCTTCCGCTTGGTACACTCAACAGTAGCGTCAGATACACAAATCCACACTCACATGTGTTACTCAGAATTTACAGATATCATCCCAGCTATCGACAACATGGATGCAGACGTTATCTCATTTGAAGCTAGCCGTTCAAACCTTGAAATCTTGGACGAACTCAAAGCGAAAAACTTCCAAACAGAAGTGGGACCTGGGGTTTACGATATCCACTCACCTCGTGTGCCAAATGAAGGCGAAATCGACAATACAATCGAAGCTATCCTTGCTAAAGTGCCAAGCAAGAAAGTTTGGATCAACCCAGACTGTGGTTTGAAAACACGTGGTATTCCAGAAACAAAAGAAAGCTTGATCCGCCTTGTTGAAGCAGCGAAAGCTGCGCGTGAGAAATTGTAAGATTAGATTTCTCTCCATACAATGGTTGTTCAAAAAGAAATCAACTAGAAAAGGTTATTACATATGTCACGCCAAACACCGTCACTCTCATTTGAAGTGTTCCCTCCAAACCCAGCCGTGGGTAATGGTAACATTATTTCAGCCTTGCAGGATATGCAGGAGTTGGCTCCCCATTTTATCAGTGTAACTGCCAGCAATAATAAATTTAATATCAAGGAAACGACGGTCCGTTTGGCTGATTTTATCCAAAATGACTTGGCGATTCCGACCATTGCCCACTTGCCAGCCATCTATTTGACTAAGGACAAGGTGGCTGAAACCATTGCGGACTTGGACAAGGTTGGGGTGCAGAAAATCTTGGCTCTTCGTGGGGATATTATTCCAGATGTGGAGCCGCAAAAGGATTTTCGCTATGCAACTGACTTAATTGAGTTCATCAAGGAACAAGCTCCTCACTTTGATATTGTTGGTGCTTGCTATCCAGAAGGGCACCCAGATTCGCCAAATCAGATTTTAGATATTCAAAATCTCAAGAAGAAAGTGGATGCAGGTTGTTCGAGCCTTGTGACTCAGCTTTTCTTTGACAATGAGCGCTTCTATGATTTCCAAGACAAGTGTATCTTGGCTGGGATTGATGTTCCTATTCATGCAGGGATTATGCCAATTCTGAATCGAAATCAGGCCCTCCGCCTCTTGAAGACTTGTGAGAATATCCATCTTCCACGTAAATTCAAAGCCATCTTAGACAAGTATGAGCATGACCCTGAGTCGCTCAGAGCAGCAGGACTTGCCTATGCGGTGGACCAAATCGTGGACTTGGTAACTCAGGATGTTGCAGGTGTGCATCTCTACACTATGAACAATGCTGAAACAGCAAAATACATCCATCAAGCAACCCATGCCTTGTTTAATCAT